>NZ_WIWK01000040.1:0-45332 GCF_009600165.1 Pseudomonas sp. FSL R10-0399 | reverse complement strand
TGTGAGAGCCTGGATTCTACCGGTGGCTGGCTCTCTGCCTCTCGTTTCAAGCGTTGCGCTTATTCTATGAATTCAGGCCCAATAAGCTATCGCCCATTGCAGTCCAAACAAGTGACCCACTGCTCCTAACTACAAACTGATCGCTATCTATACGTTGTGTCATATTTCCTCCACACCCGCTGCCACGGAGTTAAAAAAGCTGCACCCGATGGCAGAGGCCGGGTGCAATTGGGGGTTTATTCCCAAGTAACACCCACGCTCATGAGTTATCTCACAAGCGCTTTCTACTCAAACTAGATTCTCATTTCGTAGTTAGGCAACACAACAGCGGGGGTTGCAGCGAAAGCAAGCTCGCTATTTACGCCCACTGTGCATCGCACAAGCTCTCGGTATTGGACCTTCTGCCTGAGTTCTTCTACGAGTGATTTTTTTGTATGCTCTTGCAAGGGTTCCAACCAAACTCCAAGCCAGTGGGCTTGAAACTCGGAACGATACTCTTTTGAAAGCAGACGATGAATGCAAACTACCTGAGCATCGGCCCAAACAATCTGGATGGCTTCATGACCATCTTTGGCCTTAATGAACACGCTATTGTTAGCAACGTATTTCATTTTCTCCAAGTGGTTCAACTTCAAAGGCTCAAGTGCCCTATCTATCAAATCACCTTCTGCAAGCATTGCAGCCACAAGAGCTGATCCGCGAGCCTGAGCAGTCTCCTGTTCCATCTGGCGACGGAGTTGGACTTGTCTCTCTGCATGGAGTGAGCACATCGAATACTCTTTAAAAAATGCCATATAACTTCTCCACCTGCCGCGCACAGGGGTATTAATTAGATACCCAGAGCGCGGAGGCTGGGTAGTTACGCAAAGCGCAGACAATACCCAGCCGGAGCTGAATAAGGTCAGCTCAAGACGTGAATCCCAATTGGGAATAGAAGCTCGCAGAATTCCAGACGCACGAAGACGCTGATTAGTTCTGACATGGATTGGTAAAAATAGTCTTGCAAAGGGGAAGCAAGACGCTAGCGCGAAATTCGCGTAGCAATAGAATAAGCCCCTGGCCACATCTACTCAAAAGAGGACGTGGTTGGCATATTCGGTGCGGCAATACAGACAAACTGAATGCCAAAATGATTTTGCAATGTCTCCAAATCACTACACGATGACGTGTGAGTGATGAGGTCCAGAAAACATCCGCGATGACGCGAAGGTGAGCTGGTTGTGTAAGCAAGGCTTAACACATATAACACACCATTTTTATCGTATTCCTTCCTTGAAGGCAAGCGAGAGTTTTGTAGTTACCTGACCTATTTTTCCGCGCATGCGCGGAAATCTCTCAACTCACTGTGCCGTCCCAGTGCAGCGACCAACATGCAACGACTAGGCGTGGTAAGGATTTTCCCTAAGCCATCAACCTCAACTGCAAAGGCCCCGTCCACGTCGCTTATCGTGAGCCGACCATACGAATACTTCCCTGGGGAGTGCCGGATCACCACGCAGTCACCAGTTACCGGGCTCCCCGCTGGCTCGACTATGACCACCCACCCCAACGTACCTTCCGGTGGCACTTCAAGATCAAACGTAAGGGCGTATGCGGTTGGATCAGCAGTAAAAAAAGGGAAGCACTGTGTCGTAAGGAAAGGCTCCCCCCAACTCCCCCGCCGAATATCTTTGACGGCACTTACAGGAACCAGTCGGATTGACCTGGAGGACTCGTCAGCATCAGTTTCCTGTACCAATCTCGGTGAAATGGAACCCGGACTCACACCCAAGGCTTTGGCTAGTTTAGTCACGGACCCCAAGGTCAGAGGTATCTTGCCGCTCAGAACCCTATTGAAGGTGCTCGCACTTGTCCAACCGCACGCGGCAGAAACATCAGCCTGCGTGATTCGTTTGGTAATCTTCATTCGTTGGTACGCGGCTCGAAGGCGGCTGCCTTCTTCTTCGCGAATGATGAGGGAAATCGTGGTGGCCATGCAGTACACACGTAAAAAATGATGTGCGCATTATGATGGAAAATAAGGACATGAAGGAAGCTGCCGTCCTACTGCGCATAGCGCAGCAGGACAGACAGCAAAGCAGTTAAGCAGCGATTTGCCGCTTATGTACACCACCCTTTGCCGCAAAAGTTTTCAGCGTTTGGAATCGGTAGTAAGACCCAGAGAGGTCCAGTACACCTTCCTGAACAATAACGTCTTCCCAGTCACGCCCCTTTGCGGTGGCCGGGTTCCCGTCAGGCATCATGAAGGTCACGTCGAAGCCCTCTGTGAAGAGGCGACGAGCGAGTTCCCAGGCGAAGTATTGACCATCCCCGGATTGACGTGTGCGATTCGGTTTAACCGGGTCGCAGTCACTCCAGATAACAACACTGTCGTACATCGCCCTGTCCACATGCACCGTTGGTAAGGTAGTGCATGAGTAAGCGACTTTCGTGCTCTCACCTGTTACCAGATGAATTGCCCATCCTTTCTCAACTCCCTCAGTGACGTGGAGAACACGCCCTTCGGTCTTTGCGATAGTGATAGCAGAGCCAGAAAATCCAGGCATCGGTGAGCAAATCTTTTTGACTTCCTTCACCGGGGCTTTTGCTCCGTCTGCGGTGATGAAAATGCGGTGAAAATTCACTACACGTCCATCCTTAGAGCGGAACGCACTTACAATCGTAGGAAATGTTCCTAAGAGGACTTTTTTCTCAGGTTCGGTTTCGCTGTCAGCCCAGTGTTTGAGGCCGGGATGAAACTTAACGTCCTGAATGTTTGAGTTTAGTGGGATACCTCTGTTTTTGAAGTATGCCCGAGCCGGGGCAGCGGTTGGATGATCAAGAGAAACCAAATCTCGGGCAATGAGGTCCAGTCTCTCTTTTCGTCTCGCAACCTCCTGCGGGTCCATGACGCTGTTCTTTGGGCCTACCACCACTGGGGCGGTTTCCTTCCGAACATGCGTGTCTTTCGTCGCAGGGTCCAGTGCGCGGAGAACGGTAAGCAAGCATTGGGCATATTGCCCCCCGCCTACACCGTCTTCCATCAACAACGATACTGCGCCCATACCGCCATCTTGCATGCAGGTGCAAATACCCCTGCCTTCATGACCGACCTCATCAGAGGCCGATAGGCGGAACTTTCCTTTGCCCCCTCCGTTACCGTGACGGTGCGGGAACGGGCAGTCCACAGTCTTGCCGAGGTTAACCAGTGCTCTGTCGAACGAGTTAGTCACACGACTAAACACGTTCAACCAGCCACCGAATTGATCGACCAACTTTTGGACTGTTTCGGAAAGCGGTTCGTTAAATTTCGATTTTTCACGTTTGCGGATCATAGCTGCCTATCTCCTTAAGAAAAAGGCAGCTCCCTTAGGGGGTCTGCCCCTATGGGTTGGTGGTGTCGCTTTGTTAAAGAACGAACCACGCTAAGCGTGGGTTCCCAAACTAGGGTTTCAGACACCGTTATGGTGCTGTTGCCTTGGCTGGGTGCAACCTAAGCTGTGCCTAGGAGCAGATGTAAATGTGAAAAACCCGAGTTTCCGGGCTTTTCGGGACAGATCAATCTGTAGTGCTCTCAACATCATTTGCAGCGCAGGCCGCACAACGAGATTCAACGGCACCTACTAAATCGCGGCGCGCATCATTGAAGGCAACATGACCAACAAGAGCAGCGACACTTAAACGAATAGCAGAGTGTGTCTCATTACAAGTCACCTTATGAGTTATCGAGAAGCAACCCACAGATGCCATCAGACAACCTTGGGTGCCGATAGCTGGTGAAGGACGCGATAATCCAGCTGGGCTGAAAAATCACACGCTTAACACCGTTTCAAATTTCGTTTAAAGCAACATCAAACAGATCATCAGTTCGAACCAGCGTTAACAGGTAAAACCGAACGTCCGAGGTGTGCATCAATCAGCCAGCGTTCAAGACACTAACAATAGAAAGACACAGGGCAGCGATGGGACCGAAAAATCTCATGCCTCAACACTGCTGTTCCTGGCCGACTCTCTAGCAAAAGCTGTAAAGGCGATCAGAAACTGGGCAAGTGAAGACCAGGGCAAACCCGAGCCAGCACAAACCATATTGCTACTGCATCAACCCACTGGGAGGCGGACGAACCACACAAGAACCAAATAGGGAGACACAAAATCACCTATAAGACCCAAGCTAACTCAAGCCGTCTAAGTGACAACTCTCGATCTGAACCATTAAGCCGAAGCCATCAAAATCCAAAACCGAGAACGGGATTGGAAGTCGATGGCTAAGCCTTCTAGTCCAAACCCAGGTTGCCGAAACATGCAATGAAAAACATCACAAGGATCAGCTCTCAAAACAATCGCGATGACGCAATAGGTTCTGAGGAGTGACCAAACTCTGCGTAAAAACACAAAGCGGGGAGGTCACATGGAACACTTACAGATTGGCGACTTGCGGCCATCAGGGCAAGACCCGAATGTCCCCAAATGAACAAAAAAAGGGGAGTCCGAAGACTCCCCTTATCTATCCGCGCATGCGCGGAGGTTTGTTGCTACAGGTGGTTGATTGACACCAGATGAATGTATTTCAACGGCACTTCGGTCTGTTCTTCACGGCCTTCGTTGAGGTAGGCCACAACGCCATTGCTTGCGCCCTTTGCCTTCCTGCCAACAAGCAATTCGCCAGTGAAGGTAGCGGATGCTTCGGCACCCATCTTGAACTCCACCACGATGACCGGAGCCTTACCTGCGACAGGCTCAAGAGTTGCAGGAGCCACTTGAGGTGAGGCCAGCTGGTCAGAGGGTGGAGAGCCAGCTACGCCGTTTAGCTTCTCTGGAGCTTGACCGCCCTGCCCCGCCTCTTGTGCAGGAGGCACTACTGGATTTTGAGTAGCGGCCAAATTAACCGGCACAGTATTGGCGCCACTGCCCCCATTGTCCGGCATTTGATCCGAGGGTTTTTCTTGGCCCGCACCGCTTGCACTTCCACCATTGGACAAAGGTTCGTTGGCCGGGTGCTCCGGGCTTGGGTGCAATGCTGGAGAGGCCCCCTGCCCAGCGCTTTCAGGCACAACTGGGTCAACCTGCACGGCAGTCGGAGGCTTTACACCAACTTTCTCAACGCTGCCGGGCCATTCAAATGACTGAGCATCAAACACATACTCTTTGTCCTCGGCCAGAATACGAGCTTGGCGAATGAGTGACCGGTTGCTTGGCGCACCTTCTTTTTGCAGGCTTTCATAAATAGCCTGGGCGAGAGGTTCGTTGGCTTTGCAGATCACATCAAACGTGATCATGGTGTCTAGATCATTCAGCAGCTGGCGATGACAAACATCCCTTGCAATCTGATGGAAATCGGCAGCCTTGAGCAGGTTGTAAACGGTCTTTTCTTTAAGCCCATATACATCCATCAACTCAGCCTGAGAAACGTGGCGCTTTTCCTCTTCGCCAAGCTCACGCTGATAATCACGCAGCGCTTGCCCAAGCTCCACGGGATTCAGATCAACACGCGCAGTATTCTCCCGAATCTGGCAACGAAGGCGATAGGACCGGCCCTTTTTAAGCCAGTCCACGTCAATAACTGCCGAGACCTTCCGAGCCTTCCCGGTGATCAACGGGCTATCGTCGCTGGTCAGCCGGCAAGCAAGCGTACGACGATGGCCGAAGCCGATGCCGTACTTCATTGCAGGTTTTGCTGGATCAAGCTTATGAGGCGGTAGCGGGTACACGCGGATTGGCTGCAACTGTTCCTCATCGAGGGTTTGTCGCAGCTCAACCAAGCCTTCAATGCTGTCGTCGATCAGCTGTCCATTGCGAATGTTTTCCTCTGGATCGTAGAGGATTTCTGCGTTGGGGTCTAAATGGACAATTTTGTCCTTTTGAACGCCGATGGTGCCGGAATTGATAGCAGCAGCAGTGCCGTTTCCGAGGTTTGCGAAGTTGCGAGTTTTCATAAATTCTTCCCGGTCTTAGCCGCGAGCCTCGTCCGCGATTTTGGCGCGAACACGACGACTTACGTGAGTGAAATATTTGACCCGCTCCTTTGAGATTTCAGGAATGCGGATTGCCATTTCTCCGTACGCCTTGCGGGTTTCAAGGCTAGCTTGCCGCTCTGCACCGCTTGTGCGCAGGTGCCAAACAGGCACACCTTGACGCTGTGCGCGTGCAAAAGGCTTGCTTTGACGGATGGGAGTCGGAATCAATGCGGAACCAATCTTCTCTGCAAGGTTGTCGTATTGCTGCTGAGAATCCTTGGTGCCGTCGAGTACGATTTGGTTGATCAGAATGCCGGTCAACTCAAGGTCGGCATCAATAATCTGTCCAATGTTGGCAATACTGCTGACAACGCCTTCAAGTGCAGACTCAGCAAACGTGTCTACGAGAACAGGCGCATAAATGTAATCAGCAGATGCACAAGCAGCGGTTGTACGCACACCCGGTGCAGGCGGTGTATCACACAAGATGAAGTCGTATTGCTCTGCAATGGCAGAAAGGTTGTTGAAGAACACCTCTGCCACGGAAATAGGCAACGAATCTATTGCGTTGAGTTCATGGCTGTTGCGTGGCGTAGCCAGAACATCAATTCCACTTGGATGGGCCAATGGCTGGAAGTTGTCCACGATGCCAGGGCTGAACAGCGCCAAAGCTGGGGTGTGAACAAAGTGGGTCAATACGTCTTGATTGAAGAACAGCTCAGTGAAGTTCCCTTGGCCGTCCAAGTCTACCGCCAATACGCGGTAGCCCAACTCATTGAGGTAGTGAGCAAAGTTAAAGCTGGTCGAGGTCTTTCCTACGCCGCCTTTCTGGTTAGTGATAGCAATCACCTTGCCTAGACGAGACTCGGGCGAGCTCAAAGCAGCTGCAATGGCCTTAGCGATCTTGGTCAGCTCAGGCGTGTTTTTCTTCGATTGGGTAGTCATAGCCTATCTCCTAATAGCGCTGGCGACCACTTTAACCTCTTGAGGCGGATAATCAAGCAATTTTAGGCAATATACCCGCGCAATGCGGAGAGCTCTGAGGCTCAAAAAGGCAGCATTAAAGTACTTTAACCCCCGTATACACTGACTATACCTCGTTTTTATCGGCACATTAACTTTTAGAATTTATAGTCCTCAACCGGCAAAATAACTATCAATTACCCGCGCAATGCGGAAATCGAAGGGGTCAACTACCGCTTTAAGGTCTTAATATTTCCGCGCATGCGCGGATTAACTCCAAAAAAAACCGCCCTGTGAGAGGCGGTCCTATTATCTACATTCCCCTACCTACAAATCGCTTTCAACGACTTGAGCAGTACTGGTGAAAGTGGTCTTGTTCAAGAAAGCTACCCGACCAGCGGCCTGATCCTTCGAGGTATATTTGCCCATGACCAGGATGTGTTGCCCAAGCTTCTGGGAGTAGCGGTAGGCAAAATCGTTCACCCCGTATGCTTGCAGATAGGCCATGAACTTATCAGCAGAACCCTTCTCTGAGTAGCGATAAACGACAACGTAAGTGGTCGCGCTGGGGGCAACTATTAGCGGCTTTATATTCCCGCCTGCCATAACACCAGTCGCGATAACAACATCATCAATCTGACTTGGGGACGGGCGCGGTGTCTTTGGCTCAAAATTGGATGCAATGATCAAAGGCGCGACACCTGCATCATCCACCTTGAGCGGCTTAATAGCTGGAAGAAATGGAGCAGCTTTGGCGACAACTACTGGCTTACTCGCGGCCTTTGCCTTCGCAACCAACTCACGCACCGAACTGGTTTCTGTTGCGGCAAATGCAGCTGGGGTGTCCCCGTAGGAGCCTGAGTAAACAGCGCGGTTAGTCAGTACCGGCGCGACCACAGATGCTTTGGCAATCTCGACCTTAACCGTCAGCTCGGCAATCTGACTGCGAGCATCGTTTTTGATTTGAGTACGCTTTTCTGCAAGCTCAGAACGTATAGCGTTTTCACTTGCAGCTTTCTCGATGCTTGCGGTGGCCACACTCGAAACCGATGGCGCACTTGTGAGCATGTTGTCCAGTCGCCCTGAGAAAGCATCAATTGCGCTTGAAAGCTGCTGGTCAATCTCGGCAAGCTGGTTCGCCTTACGCACAAGAATAGTCCGCGTAGCCTGCTTCAACTCACTCTCAAGACGCTGAACATCCCGCGAAGCCACGTCACCCAGTGGCTGCGCTGTAGCTATCACAGGCGCATTTATCAAGCTTTGCTCCACTTCGGCCAGCTGCTCATTCTGCTCGCGGAAACCATTCAACTTCGCTTGCTGAACTGCAATCTTTGCATCAAAGCCGGACTCAACACTCATCACGCGCCCCTGCAAAGCGATGATCTGTTCGTTGAGTTTCGAAATTTGGTCATGCAAGGGTTGTGCTGCCGATGCCTTTTCCGCCCCTAGCGTGGTTACTGAGTCCTGGGTCGCAGACATGTCAGCCTGAACACGGCGCCGAGCATCTGCGTTGGCCAAAGCCACCTTGATCCGCTGAGATTGGGACTGCTGGGTAGCTGCCTGACTGAAAGCAGCTGCGCTGTGCTGCGCATCTGAAATCCGCGACTGGTAGTCCTGTTCGAGGCGCGAAATATCACCCGCAGTCTGAGCTTCAATCACAGCCTTCTTTTTTTGCGCCTCTGCCTTGGCCTTCTCGACCTCAAGCTCACTTTGCAGCCTCGACTTCTCTGTGTGTGAGTGCGCACTTTGGATTGAAAGGCTGTACTTCTGATCCAACTCAACCAAACGACGATTAGCATCCAACTCGGCCTTCATCAGCTGCCGATCACGGTCGTTCTCGATCAGGGATTGTTTAACCGCGTGATCAGCAGACTCTCGTGCCATACGGGTTTGCGAATCATGAGTTGCACTCGCAAAATCAGTCATTCGAGCTGCTTCGCTATCGCTTGCCTGTAACTTCCCGACTCCAGCCTCAAGCTGACCAACGCTAATCGAAGCTTCGAGCGCTTTGCGCTTCTCGTCGAGCGAGTCCAAATTGTGCTCAAGGTTTTTCAGCTTGCGCATGTAGATCATCTGCTGCTCGGTATATTGCTGACTCCCAAGGGAATCAAGCATCCGATCATCATATTTGGAGGCTGGCTGTGTAAGAGCCACCTCGGGCGCCTGATTGAATGAACAACCGCTTAGCAGAATCGCGGTTGTCAGCAGGCTTAGGAAAAAAAGTTGGCTACGCATAGGGCGTCTCAGTTGGCGAGCTATCTCTACATTGATAGTGGGATAGCAAAGTCCCCTTTTTCGGCCTACAGCATGTCGGTGTTGACGCCAAGGCGGTCGAGAATGCCCTGGAATTCTTCTGTCGTGCCGGCGTTAAACCCTATTTGCCATCCCCCCTTTTCGGTTTTGACGATTGCACAGAGATAGCCTGTCTGTTCGACGACCTGTTCACGCAGCCTTTTAATATCTACATCCTCACCAGAAACAGAACTCCGCAGAGGACGCTTACGCTTCTCTTGAGCTTCGGAAACCTCAGCTTCAATCTTCTTTGAGGACCAGCGCTTTGCGACAGCTTTCCTGGCAATGTCGATCTGGAGTCCAGGCATAGATAGGCTGCACAGCGGTCGAGCTTGAGCGAAGCTCAATTGTTCATGCCCAATCATGTCGCGAACCGATAAGGGCAAGGTGAGAAGGCGCAGGTGATTAGCAACATGGGAGCGGGACTTGCCAATCTCATCTGCCACTTCCAGCTGAGTCATACCAGTCTCAAGCATCAACTCGTATGACTGGGCTTCCTCAAGCGGATTGAGGTCTTCCCTCTGGATATTGTCCGCACCGCTTAAATACAGTGCCTGCTGGTCGGTGTACTCCCCTACGCAGCACAGCAATGTTTCAAACCCATTTAGCTGGGCAGCACGCCAACGGCGCTCACCACAGATGATTTCGTAACCCACAGCAAATTTGAGAGGCCTGATAATCAAGGGCGTGATGTTTGACCCCGTAGCTTCCAAACTAGCAGCTAGCTCCTTAAGAGCTTTTGGTTTGAAACTGCGGCGGGTCTGGAACAAGCCTGGCTTCATGAGCTCGATAGGAATCTGCTTAAATTCCTTATTGACCGCTCGAATGTCGAAGCGTGAGGCGTCCAGCACATCCCTTCGCATGCGCTTTCTACCACCCGCGACCCCGCGTGTTGTCTGGGCTGCCGCCATTTTTCACCACCTTCAAAATCGAGTCGATTGTTCCGCGCGGAACAAAACCGCAAGCGCGGAACATGTTCCGCATCACTATAACGGCGGATGGACCGATCTTGTGCCTTTTAGAGAATTAAAACTGTCGCGGGAGAATAAAAGCTGTCGCGGCGCCTCCGAAACAAAGGTGTGCAACGAGGATGGCACCCCAGCATCCGGCTAGGGAATCTGTCCTAGAGTCCCGGTCTCGGGCATTCTTTTACTGATTAACTCTGCGTGCAACTCACGGTGCGACAGTTTTAATTCTCCAGAGCAAGGTTTGTCCGGTCTGATTCTCAGGGCGGCGACAGTATTACGTTTGCTCCAAAGCAGGCTTGATGGCTCGAAATTCCTGCAACCGCAGCGACAGGTTTAGTTCTCTAACCCACAATTTTGGGGTTGGCATGCCCTGGGACGCTCGTTCTTGAACCGCAGATCGTCAGGTACGGCCTGACGGGGTACGTCAACACTCACTGTTCTCGCTTTAATCACAAAGGCAACTCGGGGATGTTCCGGGCTAAATCCATCGTACTTTCTGAAATCAACCCCCAAGGTTTGGGGGCGGGCCGGAGTACCAGTACTAGCCCGCTCGGCTTTTGGCGGTACGTGTATGCGATGGGCTGTGCAATGAACTCAGGGCTGTCATCCGGGATGAATCGCGTCCTGACAAGCGCATCAATAATGGGTTTGCAGGCAGCAGTTACTGACTCCACGTCCAGACAGTTAACCGCTCCCGTCGCATAGACTTCCTCGACGATCAGTGGGAACGCCAACGCCTGATTGGCTTTCCAAAGATCGTACACGCCAAGGTTCAAGATCATCAGAGCTTCGACCCTCTTAAGCCAAGTGGTCTTGAGTTGCCCCTGTTTTGCGAGGTGCATCCTCAGTGATGTGTTTAGGCTTAGGAGCTCCGCACCAGCAAACACAATTTTTAACGTTGTCGATTCCGCATCGAAGTGCAGACTGTCACGCCTTGAATCTTGGTTATTCAACGCCACCTTCTGAGCTCGCTTGCTCGCGGCAGAGGGCTTCTTCTTCTCAGCTAGTGGTTGTCCAACAACCTCAGTCCCCAGTTTTGGAATTGCTACGTTAGCTCCTGTACGGCCTCTCTCGCCTTTCGTACGTTCCTGCTCCGCGATCCGCGCCAATAGCTGCGGATCACTCGCGATAGCCCACCTTTTCCCCATGCTGCCTCCAGTCAGAAATTCGACCTAGAGGATAACGACCACATTTATTTCATCGCTTTGCCATCGGAACCCGCCGATTCGTGGCCTTTGGGTTCGCACTTGTAAGTAAATGGTTGAGCGAAACATAGACCCATGAGACTTCATCGAATTTGCGTAGTGGATGACTCGTCAGCTGTGCGGAAGCTCGCGAATCGAGTTTTAGTACAGCAGCTTGGAAAAGAGCTGATCGAGTCAACCAACGGCTTTCAAGCCTTGGACATAATCAACTCAAACATGCCTGATGCGTGTTTCATCGACGTGGAAATGCCTGATCTAAGCGGGCTCCAACTGGTGAGCATCATCAGGGCCAACCCAAAATTTGAAAAAATGCCTATAGCCATGCTTTCCAGCGCGGCCAGTATTTTTGACAAGCAGAAAGGGCTGATTGCCGGCGCCGATCTGTACATCACCAAACCATTCTCGAAAGACAGCATTGAGCAGGCCCTGCTTACCATGGAGGGTCTGTATGAGTAACGTCGCGAGCAAAGACCAACGCCTCGCCGCGTTTCGCCTCGGCGATACCTTGTGTCTATGCGTCACATCGAACCTGGACGCAGTTACGCCCACACCAACCGACCCGCTGATCATCCCCGGCACTAAACCGTATTTCACGGGGAACGCACGGATCGGTCGTGATCTGGTTTCGTATTTCCACCTCCCGACCTTCCTAGGGCTCTCCACCGGCAGCCAGCAGGAAGTGAACGACGACCGAACTACAACGCTGATTCTCCGCGATCCGATTTCCACCTCAATTTACGGTCTTCAAACAGACGAGATCATAGACATGATCCCGGTCTACGAGCTGGAGGATGCGGCCCTTGAGGATATGGCTATTCCGGCGAAGCTAACCCCGTATTGCGTGGGGGTTGTTTCGGCCAGATCGAAAAAGTGGGCACTGATCCACCTCGACAACATCATCCGCGACCCGAACTTCCGTGCAGTCGAACTACCAGTCCAGAGGCCTTAAATGAGCAAGAATCTCCTTATCCCAACCTGCCTCGCCGCAATGGTTTTGACTGGGAGCCTCGCTGGTTTCTGCGCATACCAGTACAGCGCCGGGGTCAATGCGGATCGCTTTTACAGCGCCCAGGCCAACACACTCCAAGGCTCAGCGCTCAACGCCATCACCCTATCTATCAAAGCATCTACAGATGCCAGCTACATAGGCCAGCTCCAACAGATTGCAGGTCAGGTTGACGCCTCTGTATCTGCCCTTCGCCGGGGCAACAATACTGCGGGCATTCCGCCACTTCCCAGCATCGGCAATGGCAATGGCAGCCTTGAGCACTTCGATACAGCATGGGGCAAGGTGCTGACCGCGATTCAGCAAATCAGCAACTCTCGGGGAAGCAATACCGCATTTGAGCGACAAGCAAGCGAAGCCAGTCAAATGGCAGGCACACTACTGACAGAATCCGCAGAAGCAATTCAGCGGATTCAGGCAAGCCAAGCAGTGGATGCGCGTCTTAAACAGGTTCTGGTAAAAGCTCAAAGCAGCCTCTCTGATGGCATCGAGTTGCTGTCCAGCTCATCTTCACCAACCTCAGACAGCCTGAATCTGGCTCTCGACGCTAGCAAATCCTATGTATCTGCCCTGGCATCTGTGGGCAGCTCAATGCCTAGGGACAACTCCCTGATCGAGCCTTTGCTGAAAAGCTATAAGTCAGCGCAATCGCTTTCTCGTTTAGCAATTAAAGCAGTCGAGTCTTCCAGCGGGACGGTGGAAAACGCACCTTATGCCCGGTCGATTTGGGCTGAAAGAGAGAACCTGGAAGCCGCAATCAATGGCCTCCAGCACTCGATTACCTCCCTTCCTCAATCGCGGCTCGTATCCCCACTGCTGATGATGGGTTCGATAGGCCTGATGCTAATTGTCGTGATCAGCGGCGTGACGCTAATCCTGCGCGAGGCGCGGGCTCACACTCGGGAAGCCGAGTCCTTGGCAAATACGATTCAGTCGTCTCAGAAAGAGCGCTCGCAAGACCTGCGCATGCTTAACGAAGAGATTCAAACGGCAGGGGATGGCGACCTTACAGTGAGTTTTACCGAGCAACGGGACTCGACACACGAAATCGCTACTGCCCTTAACTTGGTATTTCCTCGGGTCCGAGAAGTCGTCCAGGACGTGCAGCAAACCATCGTTAGCCTGTCTGCTGCATCTGAACAGACACTTGCAATGGCTAAAAGCACTGAGCGCAGCCGCGCTGAGCAGGATCAAGCCATTCAACACATCGCCAAGCTGGTGACTGAGTTGAATGACTTCACCAAACAACTCGACGGCGTATTTAGTCGTACCAAAGATTCATCTCTTGCCGTAGGGACGCAAATCAAGACGGGCTCCAATGCTGTGCAAGAGGTACACGAAGGAGTCGTGAAACTCTCCCAATCCAACATGAACATCATGCACCAAGCCAAAGCGATGAGTGAAAACATCCAAAGCTTGGAGCAAATGGTAGATGTTGTACGGCGAGTCGCTAACCAGTCGGCAACGGTAGCTTTCAACGCATACCTTGCAGCGGACTCTATTACCGAGCCCGAGGTAGCGAAGCGGATCAAACTCAGCGGCGACGCAATGCAAAAGCTGACCGATAGCGCCAAAGAGGCAGCTGACCTCATCTACGCGAATCTGCAATCCATCAATACGGCAGCAAAGGACACACAGTACGTCCTGGAGGAAAGCCAGTCAGACATTAAGTCGCTGACATCCATGTCTTCGAACGCTATCAAAGCTATGCAGGCGATCAGTGAGCACGTAACCCAGGTTGTCGATGGGATCATCAGCGTTGCGGGCCAAACGAAAGACCTGAACTCACGATCGGATGAAGTTGCCGACACGATGGACAAAATTCACCACTATTCGTCCGACAACAGTTCGGCCAGCGAGCAGACGGCAACAGCGATCAGCAACCTCAATAGCGAAGCGCAGCGCGTGGGTATGACGCTCGCACGCTTTAAAGTCTAGGTGGTGGAATGGCCGAAGCTATTGCTGAACTCGACGATCAGGAAGTGTGGATAGACCTGCTATTCACTCGATTCAAAATTGAGGTTGCTCAAGAACGCCAGCCGGCGCTATTTCGGGCTCTGGAAAGCTTTGCGGCTGCTCAAAACGAAACAGCAGTATCGCTGTACCGTCTAGCAATCAGCCGGCAGCTCTCGCGTTCGACCTGGGCACAAATTATTCACCTCGCCACGAATCACGAAACTAGGTTTTACAGAAACCCATCGGTTGTTCAGCTAGTCGCACAGCTGGCCCGTGACTTTCCTAGACCTCGCATCCTGTCGGTTGGCTGCTCAACCGGGGAAGAACCCTATTCCCTGGCGGTTGAGTTGTCCCAGCAAAGCTTCCCAAACTTCCACATCCATGGCACCGATGTGTCAGAACCCTGCATTGACACCGCCCTGTCTGGAATCTATCGCACCAACGCAGCCATACCAGAACGATTTGCTGGACGGATCGAGAGCGGACAGCGGATGCGGTTTGGCTGGATCAAAGATTTCGTTACGTTCGAACAACACAACATCCTGGGCGAACGTCCGATCAACTTCACAGCGCCAAACATCATCATCACCCAGAACATGCTCATCTATTACCGCAGCAGGACGCGGAAGCGAATTCTTGACCTCCTGTCTTGCCTCCTAGCTGACGGGGGCTATCTGATCACTGCCCCCGCCGAAGAAGCAAACTGGAGCGCCCAAGGTTTTGAGCGCCTTCACTCACTTGCCGCACCTGTTTTTAGGAAACAATCATGAACGCTGTGAAAGTTGCCCACCTGTCTTGGGTCCGCACCCCAATTGAAAAGAGCATCGAGCGCTGCAAGCTGGCCATGGTGAGCATCACCAGCCTTCGCGACCGCATCTTCACCCCTCCTAACGGCGCAGAACCTATCTGGTTTGCAAACCAGAACGAAAAGCTTGCTGCCAGCAAGGAAGAACTTAACAATCTGCTGGCCACCATAGCGTCCTCCCTAGGGGTTATTGCTAGCACAGGCAGTTTCGAGCTGGCAAACGAAGCAAGAACGCTGGCAAGTGTCGCCCTAGATAGGTTTGAGCCGTCAGAGCAGGATAAGGCATTGCTTGCAATCCAAAGCTCCCTGCAAGTTTTGCCAAGCTACATCAGCATGGTCATCGAAGGCGCTCACGACTCTCCGGGCGTGGTTCTCAAGTACATCAATGAGATGCGTGCTCTGCGTGGGGTGCCCCCAATGTCAGATGCTAGCGCCCTGCCGGTGAATCTCACCTTCGGGTTTAAAAGTCCGCCACTACACGAAAGTGATTGCGACCTGAATGAGCGTGAGCGCGTATTCAAGAAGGCTGCCTCTCAGTTTGGCCCGATGTATGCGAAGGCTCTGAAAGAGCCCGGTGATGCTGCATGGTCGGATATGCGGGACCACCTGCGCGAACTCCAACGTGTAACGAATGATCCAGAGCTTGGCTGCTACTGGTGGGTGGGCGAAGCAATCATCGACGTGATCATTGCTGACAATTACTACGTCCCTCCGGTAATGACGACAGCCCTACGGGTTGTAATGGTTGCGACCCAGCGGCTCCCACTGGGGGAAACGGAAGCGAAACTCAACCTCTCCCCGGCAAAATTCTCATCGCTGCTCAACGCACTGTCGATCAGCCGCAAGAAAACGGAAACTTCTATAGCGGTTGTGAGCCACTTCGACATTAAGCAAAACGTCGAGGAAGAAAGGATTGACCAGCTGCAAAACCAGCTTGCCACCCAGAGTGTCCGCTCAATCACAGACGTGTTGCCTGAAATCAAACCGCGCCTGGAATCCGCGATGATTGCGTTTGGTCGAGCCGTAAATGCCAGGCACCCGGAAGGTTTTGAGATTCAGGTCCAAGCTTTTGACGCGTCAATGCGTACCATCGCAAACATCTTTGGCATCTTCGATGAGGACGAGTTATCTGAGGTCAGCTTCTATCTGGCCGACTCATTGAAAGGCGTTACAAGTCCACAGCAGTTCACCCCAGAGGTGATTGAGACAGTCAAAACCCAAATCCTATTCCTGGATTCGAGGCTGACCAACATGCGGCGAAATGAGGCCGCTGATCTCTTACAAATCGAAAACGTCACCCCTGATGTGATCGACCGAATTGCTACCGAGACAACTGCCGAGCTGAAAAAAGTCAGCCAGATGATTGCCACCCACGTAGACAGTGGTGTTGGGTCTGACAAGCTTCTTGCGGCCTTGGATTCGCTCCGCGAACTGGCCAACGTCTACGAGTTCGCCGGTTCAATTACAATCGCCAACATTCTGGCCGCGATTGTCACAGTCATCAGCGCAGAGGTTCGAGACAGCGTGTTGGCAGAGTCGCCAAAGCTGATTCTTGCAGCAAGGGCTCTGGTGTCTATAGAAATGTACCTGGGGTACATCACCAGCAAGCTACAGCCTCCTTCAACGCTGATCGAAGTTGCGACCAGCGCAGTGCGCGACATGGGCCTCGATGTTTCTGAATTCAGAACAATCACCCATAGCGACCTTTTGGCTAAATTCGAGGCCAGCGGCTCCGAAGACGATGGTATGGACCCCCTGCTACGGGAAATCTTCGAACTTCGTCCCATCATCGAAGAATTTCACAAGGACGGAGCACCCAACGTCAGCTCCCAACTCAACAGCTATTCAGCTGCATGCTTGCGGCTCAATGCCGCGTCCATGATCAAGGGTGAAAAGAAGTTTGCTGAGCTGTGCCGTCATGCCTCTGAGCTTGCGATTATGTTGCCTGGGCGAAGTGACGACAGTTCGTTCGACTACAAAGGCGCAGCTAAAACCCTCGTGCGTGCATGCGAAACAATTCTCCGGTGCATGGATGACTACTCAGCAAAGGGCAAGATCAACCTATTCCTAGTTGATGCCATCCGTGAGGTGGCCACGCTTACAGGACACACGCAGGCCAACGGTAACTCTCATACAACCGATACACCCCCCTATGCTGAATTGGCAAACCCTCAGTCTGATCCGGCAATGCCAGAGGGGTACGATCCAGAGCTACAAAAGCTATTCGACGAAGAGTTCGCTGAAAGCCTCACTAAGTTGCGCGATTACCTAAATCGCGGCGAGCTGGTTGTTACCGAGGAAGAATGCAGAGCCATTCACACGATCCACGGCTGTTCTGGCTCGGCTAAGTCCGTAGCAATCAGCACTCTGTTTGACGTGCTTGAGGCGCGCTTTTACGCCTTAAAAGGCAAAGACGACTCACTCACCAACCAGCAAGCCGATGCGTTCGGAGGACTGCTGGATAGCGTTGAGTTGTACCAGAAGGATTTCCCGTGGGAAAACGGTAGTGCCCAACTCCCAGAATGGCTTGAGATTGCAGGAACGCTAATCGGCGCAAATCTGCTTGCTGAGCGAGCAACTGAGATTGATGACGCTGAAATGCAACCGATGGGCGAGGGACAAAACGAATACTCCACTCACGGAGTCGCTGCCTACCAAGAAATCCCAGGTTTGGAATTGCCTCAGTCTGCGGAACCCCATCGACACGAATTTACTACATCAACCACAGATTTAGTGCTGGTTAAGCCAGAGCTTGATTACAACGTGGAAGACTATGACCTGTACGTCTGTGATGCTGATGAGGTAATTCCTGAGCTTCAGAAGAATATCAGCGCCTGGATGGAAGACACGTCTGACCGTGAGGTGACGCTGACTATTCGTCGCCACATGCACACACTGAAAGGTTCTGCCGGGATTATCAGTGCTGGGGCCATCCGAACGCTCACCCATCATATGGAGTCCCTATTTGACTCCATGGCATCTGGTGCAATTAAGCCCGATAAAAACTGCATTGATCTGACTACGTTTGTGCTCAACCAGTTAATCACAATGAGCGATGCGGTAAGAAACCGGGAACCTTACAGATCACTGCCCGCGCTGAATGACTTCGTGAGTGATGCCTGCGAGTTGTGCCGAGTTGACGGAGACCAACTCGCGGCGATCATTAGTGCATCCTACGGTGCTCCAGTAGCCGCCCAACCGCCGGCCATTACAGCTACACCGACTGAGCCCACGCCCGTCTCAGAACCTGTTGATGCGGCTGCTTCTGCTTCAATAGAAGTCGAGACTGAAACCTATCCAGAGCTTGAGCCGGAATCGGAAACTCTAGAACCAGCTGTCTTAATCGAAGATGAGCTGGTCCCAAGTATTGCAACTCCAGTTAAAAGCGATAGCGGCACTAAAGCAGCCAGCGAGCATGAAAGCGAAAATGCTATTGCAGAGGTTTCCCCGCCTTCTGACGAAGAACAAAGCCATACCCGGCGTGGTTTCAGAGGTATGCGTGGCCGAGCAGTTGGTGAGCGTCAACGCCAGTTCGACGCCAAGAAGGCGACAAAATCCCTTGCCGCTCAAGGAGTCGTTTTCGACGCTGACTTCTTCCAGGGCGAGCCGGACTACACCGAAATTGAAACCCCTGTGCGGGAAATCAGCCCGCAGGTGATGAGCCTTATCAACAAGGCTACCGAGAGCCACCGCGATGCTTCTCGCAACGAACGTAAAGGCAACAAAGGTGCAGAAAAGATAAAGGTCGAGCTGGCTATGCTCGACAACTCCGTCAAGCTCTCCAACGAACTCAAAGCATCATCCTATCGGCAGACAACGCTGAATCGGGATATGACCCTAGCTGTCGCAGCACTGCGTGAAAAGCTCAGCTTGCTTCTGATGCACAGTAATAAAACCACAGTACAGTTGCGCCATTTCAACAACATCACCAACACCGTTTCCAGAACATCAGAGGTCGAAGGCACCACTGATGATCAGAGGCTTTATCTGGAAAGGTTCAATCACCTATCACACAGCCATACTCAAACGCTGGCGCAAATTGAACAGCTGCTGCAAGACGCAAACGACATCATTACGCAGACATCTATCATGGCCAGCGCAATCACATTCCAAGGTGAGGTGGCAGCGAGCTTGCAGCGCGACCTCCTGCAATCACGGCTAGTAATGTTCGACAATGAAAAGCCAAGCCTGCTGGGCGCTTTGGGTAGCGCGTTGCAACTGAGCCAGAAGAAGGCTGACCTGCGGATCATTGGTAGTGACACCCGAATCGACCGCCAGCTTCTTGAATCTATCCGTGACTCCCTCCGCCACGTTGTAACGAACGCGGTTGCTCATGGCATAGAGACAGAAGATGAACGGACAAAGGTGGGCAAGTCAGCTGTTGGGGTTATCACTGTGAAAGCGAGCCGTAGAGCGAAATCACTCGTCATCGAAGTGACTGATGATGGGTGCGGTATCAACACGATGGCGATCAAGCAGAAAGCTATCACCCAGGGACTCATCAAGGCTGACGATACCCTGTCAGAGCAGGAAGTCTTACATCTGATCACAGAGCCCGAGTTTTCTACGGCACACTCCGTTACAGAACTCGCAGGGCGCGGGGTGGGAATGGATATTGTGAGAAGCCGTATCAGCGCCCTGGGTGGCCACTTGCACATTACCTCTAAGATGGGAGCCGGGACAACAATCGCCCTTGAGTTGCCTATTACAGTCGGCTCGAATCGTGCGCTTGTCTGCCGTATCAGCGGGCAGTGGTTTGCCATTCCGACTTTCAACATGACCCAGGTGCTCGATTATCCGACGACCGAACTGCTGGCTATTAAAGCGAAACCGGGCCAAGCCAGCATTTCCTATGACGACCAGTCCTACGATGTTGTCCACCTAGCTGATCTGATGGCAGTGCCAGACCTGAAACGGAATACCGCACAATCCCCAAGCCATACGAGCCTCGTACTGGTGGAGCAAGGAGGCACGCGCCTTGCCATCGAGGTTGAGAACGGTATCTCGATGCCTGAAATCCACGTCACGAAATTCGAAGGCATCCTAAGCACAGTCAAAGGTGTCATCGGCAGTACAGAAGTGCATGACGGCACACCTGCCCTGGTCCTTGATGTAATCGAAATGGCTCGCTTGAACCTCAAGATGACCGAGACCGGTTACAAAGCGAAAATGTTCCGCATTCGCCGAGTGAAACGCGAAGCCAAGCCGCTGGTGTTGATTGTGGATGACGCCACTGGCTACCAAAGACTTCTGACCAAACACTTCGTCAGCCATGGTTGGGATGTAGCCACGGCCAATAACGGTCACGATGCCCTAGACAAGTTACCCCGCATCGGAGTGCCTTCTCTATTTGTTGTGGATTGCGAAATGCCACGAATGGACGGCCTTGAGCTGACCAGACGACTTCGAGCAATCAAACAGTTCCATGAAACCCCAATCATCATGTTGACGACTCGCGGCAACATTAAAGACATGGCTCTTGAGGTCGGAGTGACTGAGTTCCTGCCCAAACCATATGACCGTGCCACCTTCACCGAAGCGGTGCGGAATGTGTGCCCAGAAATCGTCGCAGTAGGAGCAGCATGAGAATCGGAATAGCTACAAAAAACGGAACTCAAGCAGGAATCATGGTTGAGCTTCTGCAACCGTTGTTTGGGGAGATTTCTGTCTACGACACTGCTGCGCTGGAGGACGGTGTGTTTTCCCAAAGCAATGATCACATCATTGTCATCGACTACTCCGAGCCGTCGATCATGGACTTGGATTGCGTTTTGGAAATGCTCGATAAGAGTGAGCCGAAGTCGATCCTCAGTGAAACCCAGCTATACCCTCTCCAACACGATCAGCGACTGGCTTGGCGCAAGAAGATCGTGGATGAAATAACCCGGCTTCTACCAGACCTCGCTGCCGAAATTAACACTTCAAAGCAGGCTACCCACGGAAACGACATTTGGCTGATTGGGTCCAGTAGTGGCGGTCCCGATGCCTTGGCCAAATTTCTGACTAGCCTTCCCAGCCTCCCTATCGCACTGATCATCGCGCAGCACATCAGTAGCGACAGTGGTTCAGCATCCCTCCAAAAGGTACTGAACAGCCGCCAGAACAGCTGGAAGGTTGAAACTGCCACTGATGGAATCCTAATCCATCCTGGGTACGCATATCTGGTACAGCGAGATACTGTGGTTGAGGTTTCGGGAGAGCGGTTGTCTACACGCCGTATTCAGTTGCCCAACCAGCCGAGCCCTTCGATCAACGCCAGTCTCCGATCTATTCGGCGTTCGAAGACAGGGGGGATGGGGGTCATAATTCTTTCAGGGCTGGGGGACGATGGGACAGCTGCTCTCAAAGAGATTAAGCACAAGACGGTGATGGTTCTCGCGCAGGAAGGTGATGAGTGTGCCGCACGCTCAATGCCAGATTCTGCTCGCGCTGCCGGCGTAGTGGATGAAAGCCACACTGCTGTTCAACTTGCTAAGAGACTGGCGAAACACTACGGAGTAGGCGTCATTTAACAGAAGGGGGCTAAGCCCCCTTTTTCATGCCCCCAAAAGACTGCTAACTGCCCTGGCTTGATCGCAGATGCATAATTCAAACATGGGCCCAAGCATGGTTTCGGCGACTGGGAACTCTGTCATTACTCTTTGGCGGATGAAGGCCTCACCCTCCCCCACGCCAGCTGGATATTCTAATTGCCTGAACTTCACTCGACTGACGGTGGAAGTCCCAAGCTTAGAGGTAACAACCAATTCTCCTTCGGCAAGGTATGTCGCGAACTGCCGCAATGTTGGTGCAGTATTGATTTGCGTGCTTTTGCTCATGATGGCTTCCTCATTAGGCTGCCAAAAGCATGAGCGATAAATAAGCGTGTCATCGCTTACAGCACATTTTTCCGCGCATGCGCGGAAATTTGCCATCCCATCTGTCTCAAGATAAACGTGGTGAATCCCGCGCATGCGCGGAAAAAACTATTAACCACAAGGAACCGAAGGCTCACAGAATCCAAATATTTCCTCATATTCTTTGCAGCAGACCACTGGTAGCCACCAGACAAATGCGTAAATTTCGCTGAGGTTAACGTTGTGAAGCCTCATGAATGAGTCGAGCGCAAAACTGCCGGCTCCCAGACCAATCGTCGTGCTTGGGAATGTTTGTTGAAGTCTGCCCACCATCATCGAGGTGTCGAAGGGCAAGGTGCCCACTGCATTACGAGCGGTATGAAGAGCACGGTAGGCAGCAATCCCAGCAGCAATAACAGGATTGTCATTGTTACTGGCCATTTGACGGGGATAGAGCGGACCCCACTGAGTGCCGATACACCGCTCAAGCCCAAACATACTCGAAATCGTACTTCCGATTGCTGAGCACTCAATTTCTGTGGGAGTGAACATCAACCAGTCTCTACAGCCGGTATTCCATGCCGGGTCTACCTCGGTCGTGTACAAAAGCTTGGGGAAGCAGTTGGGCATTGCGTTGTTCGCGGCAGATGTGGCTGCGCCCATAATCTTGTCTGTGGCCGCTGAACAAATACCCGTGACAGCGCCGACTACTGACGGTGTGGCGTTACTTTTGGCCTGATCAACCCCGCACATCTTGCAGCCTTGGCCGAGCATAGCGATGTTCACAGCCCAGTCTGGGATTTCCCAAAGCCGTACGTGCATGCTGGTGTAGCTGTTCGAATCAACGCCGGCAGACAATGGCCCACCAATAGGTTGGCCCACCACCGTATCCCCGCCTCCTTTGACTACCTCACAAAGCACGACCGGCTGATAGTGGGAGACGATCATATAGTCCTGGCAGAAGTAGCAGCAGGGGCCAAAGACTTTGTACTCAAGCGTTGCAGGGTCAATGAAAAGAAGCGTTGCAACGCTTGCCATCGTGGCCCTTGCTTCTGTGGATACGACACCTAGGCCGAGTGCGCTTGCAGCGATGGCTGCGGCAGACAACTTATTAAAGCGACGGCGGGTTAGCGGTAGGGTTTCAATCACGGACTTTTACTCCAAGTCTTATATCTCAGAGTGCTACCCCAGAATCCCCTAAACTGCATATGGTTGAGCGGAAACAGCTTGTCGAACCAGATACAGTAGCCAAACTTGATTTTTGTTGAGGTGTTTTGTGGGATTCAAATATGCAGGCCTGATCTGCCTACTAGTGGCTTTGGGGGCATTCTTCGCCCTCTGGCTGCACACGATAAGCAACCGATCAAAAACGGTAGAAGGGGAAAAGGTGCCAGCCGACAACCTTGCTGCGCCAGAACAGCCGATGCGTCAAAGCGGGTACTCACTATCACCAGAGCAAAAGCGCCAAGCCACTGATCAGCTAGAGCCTTCAAACAGCGCCATGAGCAGCGGGTCAGTTCAATCCGCTAGAGCCGGTGTCGAACACAGTCTGCCGATTAGCCCTACTGTTGAAGAACGGGATGAAACTGCTGACAACCACATCGAAATGGCGCAGCTATTTTTCAACATGGGTGACTTTGAGGGTGTGATTGAAATGTGCCAACTCGTACTGGATAACCCCTCAGCATCCGCGCAACAAATCGAGTCAGCACTAGAACTGAAAGCCCGCTGCTAATCAGCAAGACATTTGCTCCCACACTGCTTTCAATCCTGGAATAGCGGAAAGCTTTGCCTGGATTTTTTTCTCCAGACGACTGATGTTTTGTGGCGATGTGTCCAGGCGGCGAGAAAGCTCAATGCCTTGGAACACCTTCACGCCGCCCAGGCCAGTACGATGTGACAGTACGAAAAACTCCTGCTCCGACAGAGCCTCGCGGATCAGGCCCACCACGTACTCTCCCTCGTTCTGTTTCTCCAGATCGGCGGCGAAGTCATTGTTCTCGTCAGCAATCACCCCATGAAGCCCTAACTCTTCGTTGTCAGAAGTAATCATGCTGTCCAGAGACATGGCACCGTTGCCCAGCAAGTAGGGCCGCAGTGAATCAAGCTCAGCAGAACTTACGTTGGCAGCTGAGCAAACGTACTCGTCACTTGCATTAGGAGAGTCTGCGAATACGGCTCGCACGCGCCCGAGCAACTTGTAGCTACCCTCGGGGAGACGGATAAGGTCTTGCTGAATTAGGCTTCTGATGATCGTCTGCTTGATCCAAGTAACGGCATAAGTGGAAAACTTCATTCCCTTCTCAGGAGCGTAAAGGGTGATTGCGCGTGTCAGCCCTTGGTCAGCAGCAGATCGAACCTCACCGAAGTCAGTGGCGAACCCGTACTCTCGCGCCACCTTATCTGCCAGTTTGGTGTTCACCTTGGCGAACGCTCCAGACAGTCGATCAATCTGCTGGTGCTGTTTGTGGAATACCGACCAACTACCAAGCAGTTCAATGACAGGGACGCCGGTTGCCAATGCGACTCGGGCGATTCGTTGCTGGCGCTCCAGGATGCCGAAACGGAAGTCCCGTTTTGCACTGGCAGGCATGATCGATTGAACGTAGCGGTTGGCACCAAAGCAGATAGCAGGCAGTTTGTTGGACAACCAGAACTGCTCGCACAATCGCTGAACCATAGGACGGCTCAGGTGCATTTCTTTAGACACATACATGACCAAATCCCGGCAGGCTGAACTCAAGTCTGAACAGCGCTCCGCGAAAGACTTGGTGGCCTTCGCCAGAATCATGTCGTAGGGAACAACCTCGGCCAGCGCAACGCGCAGGGAATCCAACGCCCCCATGTAGAACAAGTCTCGGTCTTGGCCATCAAGAGCGCTCATCGCTGCTAGTCCTGAACGAACCCGTGCAATCCGCTGGCGTGCAAGATGAGCGAACTCTGCGCTTGGCACAGAGCCGTTGCGTACCCACAAACCATCAACTTTGACCAGGGCCACGGCCTTCTCCGCACTGTTGTCCTTAGTAAATGCGCCCTCAACATCATTGAGCATTTGAGATACAACCTCACGATCACAGGCAAAAGCCTGCATTTGATCGAGGGTCAGCTGCATGATTTTGAAACCGAAAGCCTGCTCCTGCTCACGAGTAAGGCGCAGGTCGGTACTCGGGTTGATTGGGAACTCGGCGAGTTCAGTCGGAATAACGAACCCGATGCGTTCAGTGCTGGTGACTACTTGTGCTTGCGTGGCCATGTGTTGCTCCCACCGAATTTTCATTTGATGGGTCAATCTTCAAGGCTAAATTGCTGTGTCATCGACGAAGGGTGTGAAATTCCCAAATTTTAATTGGGGTGGATCAAACCATCTTGTAGGTGCTTTTTAAGGCGCCTAGAGGGTTAGTTGCTAGCCAAAACCCTCGTCCATTGATACCGGGCTTATTCAGCCAAATCAGATGATGCCCGGTGAAACTGCAAGAATCTGGCTGAGGGCTTTCTCACGGTCCACCTTCACAGCAGCTTTCTGAATGAATTTCACCGCATCAGCAACAGCTCGATGAGCGACCTTTAGGTTGTCGAGTTGCCGTGCGATCACTGCAATGGTTAGGTAAGCGCTGAGCCGTGCTTCGTCCGACTTGAAGTCGTAGAACTCCTGCATCATTGGGTATGAACCGTTCGAGACACTGATCGCTAAGGTGATGAGCTTCTGGTCATCAATGGATAGCTCGCCCCCATCCTCTAAGAAATCCTGGACGATTGCTCCAGCATCTTGCTTCATGCCTGCCATCGTGTAGCAGGAAGCGACGAAAGCGAGCATCGAGAACGGCCTATCCGTCTCGGACTTGGAGGCAAGTAACACTCCACGCAACGCACTGGCTCGCTCCAAATCGCCAGATTTCAAAAGTCCGGGAAGCTTTACGATTAGGGCATTTGCATACTTCGCTTTGTCGAGAGAGTACAATTCATTCAATACAGTGTTGATCTGATCCTCCGACATTGATCGAGCATGCAGAGAAATAAGCCCTGAAAGTGCATCAGCACGAAGCTCCTTGTCAGAAATCTTTCCCGCCTGGGCGACCTGCGCATGTGAAACCGGGCCTGACCCAACATTCAAAATGGCACCAGCCTCTTTAGACTGAATGGCCTTATCGGTAGGCGTGTACCCATCAGCGCTAGCAGCTGTGGCTCCAATAGCAGCAATGCCAAATACAAGCTTGGGAATTGAGCCATCGAACTTGGCAGCTGCGGTAGTGAAATTAGAACCATCTGCGTCTTTTGCAGGCTCAACTGCGCTGGCATCGACAACTTTCTCTACAGCTGGTTTATCCGAAACTGATTCCGCGCCCTCCCCGCCAGTTCCGTTCGACACTGCCCCCTCCCCTCCCTTCACGGCCTCTGAGCCGGCCCCAGGACTTGCGCTAGCGACTTGTGCAACCTTGGTCGCAGTGCCGGACAATTTCGCAGCTGAGGCCGCCTGCGCAGCTACCTGCTTTGCAGTTGCGTCGGTATAAATGTTTGCAGCAAGGGCTTTTAAACAAGAACCACTGAGGCCGGAAGCGCAATATGCTCCAGATGGTGATCTTAGCCATTCTGGATTCTTAGCCGCGCAGCCCGAGAGAAACAGCGAAGCAAGCACTAATACCCGAGGGGTATACGTGAACAACACCTTCATGGCTTTTCCGGGATGGGCGTAATTGCGAACTCGGCAGATCGCAACTGCTCAAGCACTCGCTCCGTAAGGTCCGAACTATGGCCACCCTCAAAATGAAAAACGTGAGTGCAGCGGCGTCGAATGTTTTCTACCAGTGCTTCGTCAGTTAGGGAGGCACTGAGCAACGAAAACGGTGCTAGCGCTTTACGTGCAAACGCGGAAACTCCAAGCGAGCACCCATCATCCTCCAAAGCCAGCAAGCACTGAGGCGCACGTTTTCCGAAGATCACGCTCATGCAATTGCCGATGTAGTCCTCGTAACGACAATCCCCAAGGAACATTACTTTCAGCTTGTCCTGGGGGTTGAGTACATCGCCGATGAATTGCCCCATCGCCTGTGCCGCATCCTGACTGAATGCGCAACTCGCGATAGACAATTGATCGGCATTCGTCAGCAATTGTCCAAATCGCTCACGGTTTGAGAGGGCCTGCATGAATATGCCGGCGTATAGCAGATGCTGCCCTGCTGCAATCCAGTCCTCATTTTCTTGCCCAACCATTCCGACACCATCCACCTCCAGCCTGAATATCTCCGGGTCATCCATCTGGAGCAAATATCGCCGGTAATGCTCGTCTACACCTGCAAAGCGTTCGGAGTAAACGAAATGCGCGAGTGTCAGGTACTGCTCTTGCCTGCCAGTTGCAGGGTCGATATACCCGGTAAAACCCATAATTTCGAATGGGTCAAAAGTTGTTCCTGGACTCATTCCTGATCTCTGTTGTGTGGAGCCAATGGCGTGCAGCAGCACGCATACCCTGCGGGTAAGCGGTCGAGCTTGCGATGGTGTTGCAGTAATCCTTTGTCGCGTTAATTCGAGATAAATCAGCTCTGCCGATCAGCCGGCTCGCGCAGTGCGCATGCCATAGCTTTAAATCGTTCTCACCTAATAGTGCAGGAGCGCAGCGCCTGATCAGCCTCAACCCTAGCGTCGTAATCCTTGCGTCTTGAGCCGTCGAGATTAGGGCTTCCCATTTTGAGGGATCGGTTCGATGAAGTTGCTGGAGCAGAGCAAGGTCGGTTTGCAGATACTCTGCGCCGAATAGTTGGAAATCGGGGTCCCCATTAAGATTGGCATCGGAAGCCCCTGACACCTCTAACAGTGCCAAGCACAGATCGGTTTTGTCGAGTAGGAGCCCCGCATTTCGCTTTACCTCGCCAGGGTCAATTCCAAGCCTCATCGCGGTGGCGCGATCAAGAACACCCAGTGGACTTGCGAACGGGATTCGGTTGAGATTCACCCGAACAACAGGTCTGTCCTGCTGTGAAGGTTCGGTGCGAATGAACCGGGATACGCTGGAACCGCGATCTGCGATTAACGCTGATAGGTCCGCTTGAAGGTCAATCATGTAAACAATGTTTTGGTATTGAGGGTCTGTTCCCAAAGGCAAAAAGACCCCGTAGCCTCGATCAGTGAGTAGCTGTTCATGGCAGAGAAAAACGGGCCGCATTTCGGATAGGCTCTCGACTTGGCCATGAACCAAACCGCATAAAGCTCCAATCTTGGCCGGGGATGAATGCTTTATAGCGTGGGCCATCAATTTAGGACTTGCAGCCATAATGCTGGAAGCAAGCTCCTTTACCGTACGAGCTCGGGATTCATGTGGCATCTGGTTGCAGATGTACTCGCGCTTCCTCAATTCCCCCCACTCGTTGGGTAGAGAGATTGCTGCGCTTTCGGGCCTCAACGCGTTGATAGCTCTGCACAACGTCAGAAGGTCCAGATAATGGGCACCGGACGGCAATGAGGTGTTGGGTAAAGTGCTCAGGCAGCGGTATTGCGCGAAGCGTATGAAGCTGTCCAGAGCTCCAGTGTTACCGATCCCAATGTGCAGCGCCCCTGGGGTAGCAAATAGATCGAATGCTTTTCGGGACCATTGGTACTCAGAAATCCCGCTGGCCATGTCAACTGCAAAGCAATCGCCCTGCTCCACTGCCTGGGGGGAAAACGAAACATCTGGGCGCAGGTAAATCTTAGCCTGATAGTCGGCCACATCACCAGCGGCCAGAAATAGAGAGTCAAATGACACCAGCTGCCCGTACGCAGGAGCGCCAATGAATTGGGAATCATAGAAGTGAATGGTTGGTTGCATGCCGTGAGTTGGTCATCAAGTCAATGTGCTACCTCACTATCCACGAAGTGCCCGACGTGTTTCCACCCAACTAGGGTACAAAGGTCATAGGTTGTGATTACTAGCTGCCATACCCCAGTTATCATGCAGGTCTAAACCTTAGTGGCTTCGCCTATGAGACAAGCATCAACCAACATTGCGTATGCAGTTCACAATGGCTTACTTCATCTCTGCATCGATTCGCTCGACACAATAGATATGCCAGCCGTGTCGCTCTGTCGAGAAGTGCAACTCGAAGCCCCGAGGGCTCAGGTTCATCCTGGAAGCTTGGAGAACATCCAGAACTTCTTCATCTGCAAAGGGTGTGAGGTGCGCTTCAACCTGATCGGCTACAGGGTTCATTACGCCCCACTGTTAGACACCTTGGAAGCCCATCCAAATCAGCTTGCATTGTTTTGATTGGCGGCATGTCGGTGTGTAAATGCCGAATCGAACGCAGCAGGGTCAAGCACCTCTGAATCTTCAATTGCATTACATAGCCAACGATTCCCGGTTTGATGGCGTTGATCCTCATTTCAAAAGCAGGGTTACGCATACCTAATCACCCCCCTCGCCCGTCAAAAATATAAGGCGCCCACTACGGAGCGCCCTATGACCGGAAATACAGCGACCCCCACTAGAATCGAATCTATCAGTTCGACCCTAGGTACACTGGGGCTTAACCCTACTCCTTCACTGTCAGCAGTAGGGTTGTTTTGCCGTCCACGACCATGGCTTTTGGTCGTCCGACCTCAATCAAAGAGGTATCAGAAAAGGCCGCATTTTCAATGATTGGAACCATGTTGGTTCCACAGTCGAGGTGTTCCTTTTCTTCAAGTCGCTTGAGCTTTGAGACTTGCCCAACCACCTCAACGAGGTATTTCCCATGAGCAGGTTTTTCGACCTGCCTCAGAGTCATCATGATTCCGGTACGGAATTCTGCCTCTCGGCAAATTTCCTTCGCTCGAATCTTGTCCTGTATCGCCACGGTGTAGCGACCGGACTCGCGTAGATCGAGTGTCTGCCGCTCATCTGTGAGTTGATAGGTGTAGCGTTCGGTTTCATGGCTGCCTTGAGACACTTCGACTTCTAGGGTCGTAGCATTCGCGGTGCCAACTGCAAACAGCAGAAAGAGGGCTTGGTAACGCATTCCAGTTCCTATGGGCAATTGATGGTGCTGGCGAAAGTCGCCGCGAGAATCCGTCCAGCGAAAACGTCCTTCCACTGGTCATTCGGTGAAGCGCTGGCTTCAACGCGCAGTGCGCGAAGATCAACGACTTCTATCCCAACGGTTGCTCCGCATGGCTTGAGCCCGTAACCGTTGAATAGCACCTCATAAAGCAGCTCCGGCTGACCATCAGGGTATACAGGCTCGCTGAACGTGAAGAAGCTCTCATACCTGGCTAGTACGTCCGAAAGCAGTTCGCGGACAAGGCTAGCCGGCAAATCGGTGTATAAGCGCTGTTGGTCGAGCTTGATCACGCAGGCATTCATGGTTGAACTCGTATCTCAGCGATGTGTTGGATTTTGCTACCGAAAGATACTTTAACGGGCTGATTCACCTGATCCATGACGAACGGCACTACAACTCGATCAAGCTGGATCGGTGGATTGGAAGATGCTTGAAGGTCGGAGTCGAGAACGTACATGTGGTCAATGCCGATGCAGGAGACGAAGTTACTACCCTGCACTGATGGCTGACTTATCCGAACGTAATAGCCTTCTGGATACGCGAAATGCTCACCCTGCTGGACGATGCCATTGGACTCAGCTTGGAGCATGAATTCCTTGCCCTGCTGAAAGTCCTTTGCCAGCACCCGGCTGCCGAGGGCTTGCGGAACATCGAACGTGTAAGTCTTCTCTTCTTGGCCATCAGCGAACAAATTGATGACAAAGTTGAGGTGGTCATGGCCAATAGGGATGATGCCTTTTGGGGTATAGATCGGCCCATCGCGCCAGTTAGGTGCGCACGTCAAAACACTACTTGTGTACTGTTTCTCAGTCACATTAACAGTGCCCGAATGGACCTTTGACTCATAAGAGTAAGTGGTTACTTGTTGCTCTTGGGGAGCCGATGAACAGCCGGCCAAAACGACAGCAGCGAGAGCTGCCATGGTGAGTTTGTGCATTGCTTTTCCTGCCCTATCCTCCCTTACCCAATCCGAGACTTCGCATTGCGCCCTCAAGGTCTGAACCTGTGACGGGACCACTGACAGTGACGACCGACTCTAAGTCGTAGCCACTCGCAAGAACCAGACCCTTCCATACCCTGATTATCGGAATGGCTGACTTTGGCCCTGGCGTGCTTCGAATCTGATTGATCAGGGTGCCAGCTGACGCGTTCGGAACGAACCCGTCTTCGAGTAACAGCAAACCCGACCTGGGGTCTTGGATGCAACTCAATAGGGGTGAGATTGCCTTCACCCCAAGCGTAGTGTGGCCTAGAGCCTTGATCAACATCGCGTATCTGAAAACTGCCTCTGGGCAACGAGAGCCCACAACCACGATCATTTGAATACCTTAAGACAGAAATCCTTCAATAGGATTCGATAATGGGAGCATAACGAGTAAAGCGATCAAGTTGACATGCACCGAAAACGAAAATGCACTCAAATAGACGCACTCACGAATTTGGAGGGTGTATGGATCAAGTGTCGTCATCAGGGTTGGATAGCTGGCCAGTTCCAGTGTTGGTCTACGCCGGAAATGAAAAACTCGTCAAGCTGAGCCAATTACCCAAGGCACTTAAAATCCGTGCGTGGGGTGAGATACGAGCGAATTCCTCCGACCTTGCCGACCTGCTCAAAGAGGAAACCTTAAAGCAGGTCGTAGAAATGTTTTCGGCCAATATCTACATCGAATCCCACTACGCACCTTGCCTGCCACTTGAGCCGCTAAAAGGTAGAAAGCGGTAGCAAGCAATGCGCAACTGGATTGATCCACCCTCCTGGTCAGAACACACTGCTGGAGCCGATCAAGTCCCGCTTTAGTGGCATTCCGCCAATCTGGGCTTTGAGCCTCAAAAAAGCATCCCGTTTCTCTTCTGCTGAAAGCTCTACAGCAGGTCCATCGTTGACCTCGTAGAGATTCCCTAAATCGAAAGTGGCAGTGCCGTGGCCTTGTTGTATCTGAGGCTGAGTGGCCTTCGCCGCCTCGACAGTGGCAAGTAAATCGTCAACAGCGCCACCAGCACCTCCATACGCTTTAACAAGCAACTCAAGACATTCTTCGGTATCTGCGCAGATAATCTCAGGATTCTTGTCGAGCTTACAGAGCATCTTCGAATACGCATTTTGAATCTGCTCTGGCGTCGGCTCGAACTCTTTCAGCCAAGAGCTAGCACGCTCAGTGAAAGTGCTTTCTTCATCAGACATAGGGTGAACCTCGGTCGCTTTAGTGATGACCTATTTGACCCTGAGCTCTGATGTGTCATCAGGCTAGCAATAATTGATAATTGCTATTAGATGCTCGCCTTTAATAGGTAGAAACGGAAATCCCGCGCATGCGCGGAATATGGCCAGTTTTTAGGAGTTTTGAGCCCGTAAACGGGATCAGTCATATGGATATATTTCTGTTCAAACCAGAGCGCAACCTATTGTAAACAAAGGGTTTTCTCTCTGGAATATGCAGAATGATCGAATGGTGAGGGCGCGCTTACGCGAAATCTGTGATTTCGACAGGGTGATAGGCCTGTAGATTTCGCGTAGGAGCAAGATGGAGATTCGTCAGTTGCCCATGGCCATAGGTCTTGAATGGATAAGTCCTATCGATAACGCAAAATTGATAGGCTCAATAAAAAACCCGCGCATGCGCGGAAATTTCACTAACGTGCTTTCTGTGTGACGCCAGGAATATATGTTGCACCATCAAGTACTCGAAACTGGCAGTCCGATATACCGTGTGGATTATCTAGCAGTACATTTAGTTGGATGGTGGCATTCTGGTAGCGCTCCAGTTTATGAGCAATCTCGGAAAGGTAAATGTACTGTTGGGCGCTAACCTCATCAGGTGTGCAAACAGGTAGCCCTCCAACCCGAACGTTGTAGAGTTGTCGAGCCAACGCCTCAACGTTGAATGTACCAGGGGTTTTGTCCGAGTTCGAAAGTAGTACCGGCAAACCCTTGCGGAAATCATCCATCGATTGCCAATGTTCTTGGCCGAAATTCTGCGCCCCATTTCCTGACGCAGAAGTTTTCTGAGATTCTGACTGATTAGAGCTAGCCGATGGTTTCGCATCCTTGAATGCCAGTGCGCCAACCCAAGTCGTGATTCCCAGACAGACAGCAGCCAATAGAGCTGTCTGAACCTTGTATCTCATTCGCATTGATAAATGACCCTTAAGTACGTCGAGTTGAGTGGAACTCACAGCGCCCCCGCAGTAGCGTTGTGGTATTCATGCTATGGAAATTGAACATGCTGCTTAAAATCTGCTTTGTCGTCGCTGCAAGCGGCTTGATCACCGGCTGCGCGAGCAGTTGGATCGAGAACCCAAGCCCATCAACAAGGAATACGGTTAACGATCTTCGCCTCGAAGGCTTTGATTGCAAGGCCCGTCATTCGGATATTGAGTGTCTTCAAATAGAACCCCTTCGGAACAAGCAACCAGCCAAGTGCGATGCTAAACACGGTTGCATCCCGGAACCTGATATTTTGGTGTTCAACCGATACCGGATTGAGCAACAAAACAATGGCATTCCCAGTCTGAAACACGACGTAGTTGAGAAGATCGAAGGCAAGCTGATTGGCGGAACGAAGGTCACTGCTGACGGAACTAAACTGCTTCCAACGGAATAAGTACGTCACAGATTGAAGTTTCGAGTGGCAGGTCATCATCCTTACGCCCGGCTATGGGCGTAACGATGGACCGCTTGATGCGAAAGCTAGCCAACTCGCTTGATGGCTCGGTACACAGCCGAGCCAACGTCATTTTCAGCTCTAGCGAACACTCAGGGCCAAGCTTGGAATGCAGGAACCGCATACTGACGTGAGTTTCACTCGCCTGACTGAAAAAGCCTTGATAGGCGCCGCCTAGACGCTTACCAATGACAGAGAAAATTGGTTGGGCGACTGTGGTGATCCAACTCGCTGCGCCACGGTGCTTGTAGATCAAGGCTTCCCGCTGGCGCCTGTAGAGCGCAAGTTTCGACGCCAATCGACTTTCGAGTCTTGCATCGCATTTGACCTCTATACGGGCAATGCGCCCATCCAGATCAAGTGTTTCTTGATTCAGGGCTATGAGGCTACGTTCATAGGCTCTCACAAAGTTGCAGAGTTTCAAGTAAAGCTCCCCCCAAGCAGCTGTCACCGCTTGTCTAGCAATGGTGCCATTAGCCCTTAATAGGGTCTGCCAGCACTCAGTATTTTGTGTTCAAAATGATCGGGTCAATAACCGTAACAGCGGCCTTGTCCCATTGGTCAAAAGCTATGCTGCCAGAGTGCATGGCGTAGCGCATCCCAACCGATGGTCGTTGCACCTTCATAAGGTAGGCTGCTGCCCCAGCACACATTTTTTCACCATTCCGGTAGTCGATTGATCCAGAATCTTCGGCATCATCATCACAATCATCATCATCGCGAGTGCTCGAAAAGGTGTTATGACAAGTGAATGTGCTCGTCTGGTCCTTAAGCAAAGTTTCGACTATCCCTTCAAGCCTCCCAGGCCTTAACTCAATCGGTGAATCCTTTCGGAAAGGGCACTTGGAACAGGGTGTCTTGAGGCGATAGTAGAGAGCGAAGGGATCGGTTATCTCACGCATGTACAAATTTCCTGGCAATGTAACAGTGCAACCCGATTTGTTATTTCCGCGCATGCGCGGCTTTTTGAATCGCTGCTAAGCGGATTTTTTTCCGCGCATGCGCGGAAATTTTGCTAGTCAACAACCGACTCGCCAAACTGCGCGTTCATCTGCTTCCCGGCGCTGGTAGCAGACCAGAGCCCGCAGGGTTGCTTGTAAACTAGGCCGTGCCGCTCAAGCACTAAGAGAGTTGCAGTATTGCAAATACGCTCGCCATTGATTTCGACTGCTGTGCCGTGGGATACGCGAGCGTGCCAGCTTTGGCTGAGCCAACGCGTAACATTAGCCTGAACAGCTGACAATTTTGGCTGAGCACAAACGGTGTTCGTCATTACCTAGTCCCTAATGAATGGTGACAATGCCCAGAGCAATGCCGGTAGATTTCTCGACAACCTCGATGCCGATACCGTGTTGCGACGACAACGACTCAATCACGAAAACATCATACTCGGACAAATGATCGGTAGCGTAGGACGCGATGGAAACCGGCAGGTCGCACGTGTAGGTGATAGTCGGAGCAAGAGGGTGTGTGAAGGTGTACATAGTCGTTAGTCCTTGAATGCTAAAGCAGTAATCGCAAATGATACCCAACGAGGGGGTGTGTCATTTTCCCAGCGTGACAATGTTGAGCGCGAAACTCCCAACTGCTCAGCGAGTTGTTCCTGATGAAGCCGCATACGTGAACGGATAGTGGACAAGCACCCCCCGGAAAGCTCTATGGCGATATGCGGAAGCACAACGTAGGCGATCAAACCCTTGCAGATGTGAGGCAAGAATTGCGGCTCCTTTCCTACTTCCCAGCTTCTGACCGTATTTCTTGAAACGCCCAGCAGGTCGCCTAGCTCTTGCTGGGAAAGCCCGATTGTCTTTCTACAGCTACGCAGCAAGCCATGGTGAATTTGCCTACGCCGAGCCATCAGCGGACACCGAGTGCTAATCGGACAATGTGTGCCGCTAGGGATTTGCACCCGCTAGTCAAATGCGCATCGTTTTGAACACCAGCACTCAACAGCACATGCTCCAGTTGTTTGACCAACTGGATGGACTGGCCAGGGCAATCATCGAAATTAAGGTCATCGACCTGGAGGCCGGCACGAATCACATGAACGCCCTGTTTCACCGTCAGGTCGCAGTAACCATTTTCGATTACACACTTGTGAGCAAAATGAGGGTTTGCTGCGACCATTTTCTCTTGTCGGTCCAGGGCAGCGTTCCGCGCTGAGGCAATCACCAACAATCGCTGTTGAACGTATGCCGAACCACCCGCAGGGAGCCGAGGGATCGGCGCATACCTATAGCCATGCTTGCGCAACCCGAGCCAACCATCTTCGGAAGCATAAAGCTCGAAATGGCTTGTCTGGAGAGCATGGTCGATAAGCGACTTCCAATTGGTGAAGCCAAGGCCTAACACCCAGTCATCGACTGCCCGTTGAGCAAGCGCAGCGCCAACGGTCCCACCGTCTAAAGGAACAGACCGGATCAAAGCGTCATCAACTGCATTCACGTCAAACGCAGCAGGTTCAGCAGAAAGGAAAGAAAGTTGCTGATCAGTCATGACCAATACTCCAAATTTGATGGAGTAATGGTCAGTGGGGAAGGGGGTGTGTCAGCGGGGGTAGGATTACCCGAGAGAGAAATCGTCAGGCAACAGAACTGGAAGTGGCGAAAGTAATCTGGCTACGGCGCAGCTTTTTCAGCCAGATGAGCGAGGTAGTCGAAAGCCTTCAACGCGTCAGCATTGGTTTCAGGATTCGCGTACGCCTTCATAAAGTTCGTAATCAGCTCGTAAAGAAGCGCGGCGGTAGGTTCATTGTGTCTAACCGTCGCCAAACAATAAGATTCCATCAACTCGACGGGCATTTTCGTGGAAAAATCTGCACCGAGCCGATCCTCGATTTCACGGGAAAGGAATTGTTGTATTGCAGCTAAATCATCAGATTTGCTGCTCTCAGACCCTAGCTTCTTGCCTGAAACGGCAAGTGTGAGGTTAGGTCTGATATGTGCACCATGACACGTGTTGCCCATATGGGGACACTCAGTAAAAGTTGGTTCAACCAACCGCTGACAGTGCCCCAAAGTCATGCTGCACTGTCAGTCGGTGATGGTAGCTCGTAACCAGCCGGTAACGGCCCGCAGCTGGTGTTCTTCCAAGTACTCTAGCGCATTGCGCGGTGATTTGCCTTGGATAAGCGCTGGACGGCAAAGTGCCATGCCGATCATCGAGTCTAATTTTGAGTCTCCTGTCTTGTAGCCAGGGTCAGACTCTGCTTTCTTGATCAGCTGAATACAACCTCTGTAAGACACAGATGATTCAACGGCCGCCTTGTCCACCACCAAAGCTTCAAGAATCCACTTCCAGCTGCCTGAGTACAGAGCTGTTATGGACTGTCCTTCGGTCTGGTGCATATGAGTAACCATGCCACACACAACGAAAAGAACGTACACCTGGGCGGTCTGTTCGTACCTCGGCGTAATCGAAATCGTAAAGCTGCCTGTGAAATCTGGCGACACCCAGCGTGAACCGTCGAATTTATCCTTACGGATCAGCCGACCATTCGACTCAACCTCGTACGTACAGTTGGCATCGGACAGCACCTCCCAAGTGTCAAGCGGAGCGCCTGCCAGGAAGAAATTTGGTGCCTGAATGAAGATTAGCGTCGTGGGACGGTTGCTCATCCCCATCACCCAAGATGCTTCTTGATAACAGCTTCGATTGCGTCCTTTCGTGGGGGTTTGACGATGTAGTCGTTGGCACCTGCATCGGTGGCCAAGGCCATGTCGAACATGCCGTCTTTAGACGAAAGCATTACGATGGGTGTGCTCTTAAACGTACTGTTGCCACGGATCAATCGGACTGTCTCAAGTCCGTTCAGGCGGGGCATTTCCATGTCGATCAGCAAAATATCTGGAGCAAAGCTCACAATATGGCTGATTCCGTTGATGCCATCGGTGCAGCAATGAACGTCATAGCCCAACTCACGGAGGTAGCCTTCTGTGGTGGTTCGGATAGTCTTCGAATCATCGAGAACCATCACCCGTTTTTTTGCCGTCATGCAGCACTCCTTGATTCTTTGTCGCCCGGCGCAGTGCCAGGCTCTTGCCTGATTAATTGGAGCCGCTTATTTGATAGTGCAGATCACTGATGCACTGATCGAGGCGTCCAGGTTGTTTCTTATCGCTGATGGATCGCACGCCACCTATCAAGCCCAATTCATTTGCAGCCTCACTACTCCCCATATCCTTGGCTACGCTCAGCCAGCAGTAAGCCGTAAACTCTGGGTTCGGAGACGGGATTTTGCGAAGCAACACTTGCTGGGCATATGTGAACATTGCTGACGTGTCCCCTTTCAATGCCCTGCTTTTAACGTCTCCCCTGGGGACCGGTTGAGGGGCCGGGGAGGGTAACGACTCAGCTTGCAGAGTGAATTGCTCCGCTTCGGCAGTCCGCCCAACCTTGGCAAGAGCGGCTGAGAGAAAAAGAGCAGCATCGCGGTCCCCACGATCCGACGCATCCCGCAGATACTGCATCCCAAGGTCTGGGTCATTAAGGTGGGGTTGTGACTGGTTTGTGAGCAGTTGGCCGTATTCACGCGCTGCTCTCGGGCTGGATTTACTGGCATGCTCCAAAAGCTTCCTGCCGTAACCAACATCCTCCACCACACCCTGACCACGGATGTAGAGCATACCGAGAACGCGAGTAGCCTCCGCATACCCGGCCTCATGGGCCATAGTTATGAAATTGACTGCCAGGGACATGTCCTTTGGAAGTGTCCCATCCAAATACATCCGAGCGAGGTCGTAGAAAGCCTTCGGGTTTCCTGAGTACCCAGCCTGGGAAAGAAGGTCGGCTTTACCTTGCACGTCACCTAGCGATCCAATTCTGTCCGCTTCCTCAGTCATTTCCACGGCATGGTGGCTCACAGCAGTATCAACGGACTCCACAACTCTGACCTGCAACGGTACATCGGTTACACCGAATGTCTGGGCTTCGCCTCGTTGAGGCTGCTCACTGGTTCGCGCTTGCCTGGAACTTGGCTGCTCAACAGTTGACGGAATAGGCTCCAGTGCAGGTTGTGGAGCTGGAGCAGAAACGATCAGATGTGGGGGTTCATCAAAAGGATTGGCTGTCGAATCATAATTGTTGGTAGCGGCACAGCCGGATAGGATTGCGAGCGCTAAGGGGAGGGGTACAAAACGGGGGAGCATGGCAGAGCCCTATAAGAACATCGTGCCAGAATTGCCCCACATCCCTGTTGGTTTCAACTGAACTGCTATCACTTCCTGCAACGCTTGCGCATGAAAGCCACAGCTTCCACTTCCAGTGCCTTGAAATCCAATTCCGCACTGGTCGAGGCTAAAGGTACATGCGCAATGCTTCCAGTTGTTTGAGCTTGGGCCAGACGTTCAATTTCCAGCTGGTAAACATCGGGCTCCGTTTTTTTCTTTGGCCGGTATGGGGACTTAGACGGAGCCTGTTCGGCTGCGTAGACCTTGAGTACAGAGCTATCTAGAAGAATTGCGTTCACGCTGTGAGCTTCCAGCATTTGCCGCAGACTTTCCTTTGAGGGGTTCTTACTGAACAAGGTGGACTCCTAAATTATTATGCGTTGCAGCGACCATGCTTCGTGGCCGCTTCGATCTAGTCAGAAAGGATCAATAGTCGCTTGGGAGTCGAACCATTGTCTGTGGGTGCCCGGTCATCATTTCTACGCACAGAGAATGGCCACGCACCTCATATCGAGAGAGCATGTAGTCTTTTTTGGCTATCGCTTCCAAGTTCTTTAACTTGTCGCCCCAAGACACCAATCCGTAGTCGCCTAGGGAGTGCTTGCGAAGCACCTCTTGCAAATCTAGAAGCGAAACCTTGCCTTCAACCTGTAACACATGGACCCCATGGGTCTGGACTGTGCGGCCAAGGGGGATCGGAAACGTTTCGCTATCCTGCATCTTTTGGTAAAGCTGATCGAACCCCTCTTTGCACTTAGCCTCGTACGCAGCTTCCTCGCGCTCCAAAACGCGCTTAGCTTTTGCAGATTCAAATTCACTCAAAGCTTCGGCGGGTGCCTCTTGCCTTGGAATGAGGCATGCCTGCTGATATTCGTGGTTGAAGGTGATGAAAGCTTCTTCACGCTCAAGGCTTTTTAGAAGTTGGGCTTTCCGTTCTTCCAGCGTTGTATACGTGCCATCAGCGGTGCCGTCGCGAGTAACGTAGTCGTTCAGCAGTTGATCGAGCGTCTGAGGATCAAGCTCTGTGTGTGGAATCAGCATCTGATTATTCCTGTTTGGTGATTGCTGAATTCTCGGGCCGAAATTGCTGTGTCATCGGCGGCACTGAAGATTAATTGTCGGAGCAATGGTGGATGAACGAACTGACAAGATCCGTATGCTTGGAAGTGGAGAGGTCAAAGCCATAGAAAATTGTGGTTGTAGTGGTCAACTAATCCCGGACACGACGTTAAGTTTTTTCTCGGCCTGAGCCGGCGTTAGCCCGCCATTAAATTGGTGAGGCCGTATCCAGTTGTAGCGATGCATCAAATAATGACTGATGTCTCGTTGTGCCTGCTGAACCGACATATAACCCACTGAAGGTATCCACTCGGTTTTCAAGCTGCGAAATACTCGCTCCATCGGCGAGTTGTCGTAACAATTGCCCCGGCGACTCATGCTCTGGCTGATGCGGTACCGCCACAGACGCTGACGGAAGTGGCGACTTCCATATTGCGATCCCTGATCCGAATGAAACAGCAGCCCTTGAGGCTTCCCGCGTTGCTCATAGGCCATATCCAGTGCTTTGGTGACCAAGTCAGCATCCGGGTTTCCTGATAACGCCCAGCCCACTATCCGGCGAGCATAGAGATCCATAACCACGGCCAGGTAGTGCCATTTCCCTTGCGCCCAGATGTAGGTGATGTCACCGCACCAAACCTTGTTTGGCTCGGGAACATCGAATTTACGATTCAGTGTATTTGGAATGTCAGGCCGCTCGACCGTTGCTTTTTTGTAGGCATGCGAGCCAGGCTGCTTGCTGATCAACCCCAGTTCCCGCATCAAGCCTCGCACCTTGAAACGCCCGATCTGCTCGCCATCATCCTGCATCATCGACACGATACTTCGGCTGCCAGCAGCGTTTCGGCTCTGGGTGAACAGTTCGTTGACTCGACTGCGTAATCGAATTCTCTCAACGCCCGGAGAACGCCGCCTGAGGCGATGGGCGTAGTAAGTCGAACGGGTGATTTCGAACACCTTGCACAAGCAGTCAACAGGTTCATGGGCGCTTAGCTGATGGATCAGTGCGAACGCTCGAGATCTTCCGACATCAAGAGCGCGGTAGCCTTTTTTAATATCGATTTCTCTCGTTCAAGACGGGCGATTCGGGCTTCCAGCTCCTGGATCTTTTGCTGCTCTGGGGTGAGCGCCTTGCTCTGCGGGGTGACGCCTGTGCGTTCCTGCAGAAGCTGACTGACCCAACGGCGCAGGGCCGACTCGCCAATGCCGAGTGAACGACTGGCTTCGATGCAGCTGTAATTTTGTTTGAGTACGAGGTCAGCAGCCTCGCGTTTGAATTCAGCGGAAAAGACACGACGTTGCTTGGTCATCTGACACCTCGATATGGCGAGCATTCTCGCCTAAATGGGTGTCCGGTTTCATTAGACCACTACAGGTTTCAGCCGGCAACCATGCAAACCCGACGCTTCTAGCGCCTGCAAGCTCGTACGCGGCATTTCTCGACACTCTGAATGTCGTTGTAAGGAATCCGTCATTGATACTTATAGGGCGCGTTAAGGCCCCCTTTTCAACGCCCATGAACCCCCCATCCAAGCGTAGAGATAGGTGCTTGGCATCAGCCTTGATCTTTTGTGTGTTCTGCTCGGCGTCGTACTGGGCTGTGAGCGTCATACCCTCCGCCCTGGAGCAAGCGACTTGCACACGACCTGTTCCGTTCCAAGTCCGTTGCTCACCCTGGAGATAGACCTTGCCACCTTTTCCCACGATGGACCAGTTAACTGGCAGTACACCGTTATTGACCAGATTGAGTTTCAATGCCTCTCCCACAGAGAGTTTTTGCGGAGAAGCGCCGGCATTAACCATCTTCTCAAATAGCGAGGGAGACACCCCCATGCGAAGCAAATACCCAGTGATCGCAGCTGATAAAACCTGTCCTAAAGCCAAATCTTCCGAACCAGATGATCGAGAATAAAAACGATGAATGCCGAAGAAGGTACGTGGCTCAGCGAAGCGATACACGCCACCGGCGAAAGTCATCAAGCAAGCACTCTGGCACGATCCCGGAGTGGGCTTGCCATAAGCATTCCCTCGCTTCCCAATGGCTGTATTGAAACCCGTCTTGCGGATGAACTCTCCCAACTCAAGACCAGCTTGAAGGTCGCCACCAATGGAGTTGAGATAGATCGTTCCGCGCTCGATACTGTTGCTGGCCAGTGACGCCGCCAACTGACGGGGCAGGGCAGGAGTTATCTCGCCATCAATGTAGATTTCAGCAGGGGCCGAACGGCCATCAGGGTGCTTGAAAGTGACGGCCTGAATAGTTGGCTCAGCACCTAGGGCAGAGCTGCAAGCCAAGCTGGCGGCGAGTAGGACGACGATACTCTTGATATTCAAAACTTGGGCCTTGAGAAGTAAGGACTCAAGGGTAGGAGCAGCGCGTATGCCGGCGCTACTCAACTGGGTGGACTTACTGTAATTGGCGAGCTGCCCAGCTAAGTTGGACGCTGCGCCGATCAGGCAATTCCTCGATACCCATCGCGCAGAGTGACGCGTATTGAGAGGGGTTAGGAGTGGGAGCGATAAGCTCGTCAGGCATTTCTAGGCTCAAGGCTTCGCAGATACGCTGAACCAATTCTCGGTAGGATGCTTGGAAGCCCAAGCGCTTACCCATGTACTTCGTGACAGGAGTATTGCCTGGGGATGACCACTTCCAGCAAGCTCGATACGGAGGCTTGCTAAAAACGATCAAGCTGATTCCGGGAACAAACCTCGATGCGGACTTGGAGCTTATCTGGCCTATGTCGATGCCCAGCTCGGCTTCCATGTTATCGCGCCACCTTTGCGCCATGGCCAAGGCCATTGCAGCATCAACCTCTGGCGTGATCCTGAAAACCTCGTAGTAGTTTTTGCGATTGACACCGCGACCCTGCTGGATCATCGGTCGGTAGCCAATGATGTTTCCGTCTTCGCCCTTCAAAGGGACTATCCGGCGCATGGCGTAGGCATCAACCGTCTTCCATCGGCCAGCTGCTTGGAAGGGCAGAACGGTGTCCGTAGGACGTGGTTCTAAAGCAGGGCTGTCAGATAGTGCGATTCCATCCTGATTCTCGAAAAGCCTCGTCATAGGATTCCCTGTGCATCAGGGTTTACATAGAAACGGGTCAGCAAGGTCATTCAGCGTCAATCCTTCAAAGCTATGCCCCTCACGTCTTGAACAATTAAATGAACACTTGGCAACTGCGAGGGTGCCAACCGGGGCATGAGGGTGTCAAATCGGTTCGCGCAGAGGTTCCGATATAAAATCGGCTTGGATCGCAGGGGCTCCAGCAAGTAGCACTGAGGTTAACCTGATGGTACACCTCGAAGGCGATTCGCGCCTTTAACAATGCTCCATTCGCCCGACTACTGCCTCCGCTCCCTCAAATCCAAGGAGGGGAGACCGCAAAGGTAAGAGGTATCCAAACATCTAGCGGGACTCTCACTCACTAGTTAATGGCTACTAGGGAGCACTATCAGCCGTAATCAAGGCCTGAGCCGCATCGAGCAACGAAACAGCCTCACCATATGGCAGGGACTGAATTTTGGAGAGGTTCGGCAGCAGCATGCTCATTTGATCCGCGAAAGCATACTCGCGATAGCGCTCTCGATACTTGTTACCGATCAGCATCATTTCGATCAGTTCAGCATCAGTACACGAAATGACCAAACGCGCATCGAGTTCATTATTCCTCTTTACGATTTCCGAAGCGTTCAAATCCGCCAAATTGACCTCTACAAAGAAGCGCCCATGGAGCCAATCGTTACGTGGAAGCTCTGCGCCTAACAACGGACGCGGTGCATTGAAGACAGCGGCGTCAGGGGTACTCGGGTACAGATTTAGGCCGCGAGCAAAGACGGCCTTAGAGTCAGCAAGAATGGCATGGAGTTGAGTCGGCATGGCGTGTGGCCTCATGTTTAAGTGGAACCATGATCGCCTTTGAATTGCTGTGTCAGCGACATGCCGAAAATTCTGTCATCCCCCACCACAGGGTCTGAGCCCCGCTCCTATCGGCTGGAAGTGCGAATGGAGTAAAAAACGAATCCACCGACAGCGAGCGGAATAAAGCTAAACGCCACGCCGTAAAGAGTGCCAGATTCACGGATCGTCTCATTCAGTGAAAAAATGTACAGATCAAGCACCAATAAACCAAATGAAACTTGGTGGGCAGATGATGCGCGAATACCTGCTAACCGTTTCACCCATGGGGTGTAGGTGGCTGCGAAGGCACAAAGTAGGAATAGAGCGGTGTTTATTAGAATTTCGGTCATGTGTACCTCGGCGCTGGGAGATTCAACCTACTGATAGCACCTGCCGGGTTCAACCGAACTTGCGACAGATTCGGATTTTGGACTTTTGTAGAGCTTTGCCACAACAGATGGCGTCCGAGCAAGCCGGCCAAGAAACTGAGGACGAAAAAAAGCCCCCCCACGAAATCGTGAGAGGGCTTTTCTTTTGTCAGACCATCAAGCGACCCAGAGGTCAGGATCGTACTTCATCTCAAGGTCAGCGTATTTACGCTGAGCCTCTTTCCAAGTGTACTTGCCTGTCTCCACGCCTGTGCGTAGAGCAAGTGCCTCAGTCGAGAATTTCCATTCCCGAGTAGCTGAGAACTTGTCCAAAGTGTCGATAGCAACCAGCTCAGTAAATCCGTTATCGCACAGCTCCAGAATCGCTTCTTCGGCAGTGGTAAACGTAGAGTGGCCAAAGAACCCTTTCGCATCAAAAAGCTGATAGCGGAAGGCTCCTTCTTCACTCGGATCAGCCAGGGCAAAGCCGTACTGGTTGATCGAGTTTTTATAGATCATGCCCATGCCCAACTCATCAAAGAGTTTGAACATTTCGTCCAACATGATCTGTTTCGCGTCCAACTCCTTGGCGGCTTCCTCGACAAAAGCGTCAAGTTTCACCAGCGATGGAGTAGTACCCACGAAGTTTTCACGAAGGTGCGCAGCGCGAACTGCGAACTCATTACGTAGTTTTTGAGTTTCCATATCCACCTCCTTACTCGTTGGCGCCAAAGGCAGTGATTGGGTTGCGATCACGGACTTCTTGACCATTGAAGATGTAGTGGACGCTACGGACAGCTAAATCACGATCTACGCACGCAGCCAGGGCAGGCTGGGATTTGCAGGTTTCGTACAGTTCGGCTGCCACAAGGCGGTCGTGCTGGATTTGGTCCAGGGCACCGAAGCTAATACCCGCAAGGGCAGCGATGGCGCCAAATACAGCAATTTTCAACTTGGATTTCATGGTTTTTCTCTGACCTGTAGAGCGCAGGCATTGAGTTAAAACGCCAAGAGCTCTAAGGGCTTGGCGGGTAATGCAGGTATAAACCTGACCAGCACAAGCCCGAAGGCTTGAGTCGATTCAGGCCTAGGGCGAAGCAGAACTAGCTCAGGAAAACAGATCAATGCGCTGCCTGAATTCAACACATAAGTGCAACGCTCACCCCTGTATGCACTTCGTACGGCGTCTTCCAGCCCAAGCGCT
>NZ_WIWK01000003.1:0-125736 GCF_009600165.1 Pseudomonas sp. FSL R10-0399 | reverse complement strand
CAAGCAATACCTGGCGGGGGTCTTTCAGCGCCTGCTGCGCGAAGACCCGGAGCTGCGCAAGAAGGCTTACCAGGTGCAGGCCGACCTGTGGCTGAGCGCGGATGGCCAGGTCACCCGTGTGGTGCTGGTGCAGTCCAGCGGTGACGCCCAAACCGATGCTCAGGTGCTGGCTGCCTTGCGTGCGCCGCATGCCACGCAGCGCACTCCGGCTTCGCTGACCTTGCCGGTACGACTGTCCCTGAAGGGCCGTCGTCCGGAGTGATTGAACTTTTTTGCAGTTTTTTACAGGAGTTGTGAGCACATGATTTCCCCCGTGAATCGACTGACCCTGGCGGTCGGCATGGTCATCGCGACCCTGGTTGGCCCCGCATCGGCAGCGACTGCCGCGCCCTCGGAAAACGCCACGATCAACCTGATCCGCCTGCTGGTCGAGCAAGGCGTGCTCAAGCAAGCGGCCGCTGACGGGCTGATTGCCCAGGCCGAACGTGAAGCTCAACAAGCCCGTCAGGCCAGCGCAGCCCCGGTGGTTGCCGCTGGCCCTGTGGCAGCGCCTGGCGATGTACGGGTGCAATACGTGCCGACCGCCGTGCGTGACCAGATCCGTGATCAGGTCAAGGCTGAAGTGATGGCCACCGCCAAGCAGGAAAACTGGGCTCAGCCCAACACCTTCCCGGAGTGGGCGTCACGCATCAGTTTTGACGGCGACATCCGCCTGCGCGACGAATCCCGTTACTTCTCGGGCCACAACAGCAATGAAATCGTCGACTATGCTAAGTTGAACGAAAACGGCCCTTACGACGTTAACAAAGACAGCAACACCAAGATGCCGCCGTTGCTGAACACCCGCGAAGACCGCGAAAACCTGCTGCGCCTGCGCGCCCGTCTGGGCATGAAAGCGATCATCTCGCCGGAATGGACGGCGGGTATCCGGGTCGGCACCGGCAATGACAACAGCCCGGTATCGGCCAACCAGACCCTGGGCGGCGGTTTTGGCAAGAAAGACCTGTGGCTTGACCAGGGTTACTTGAGCTGGAAAGCCATGCCGGGCCTGACCCTGACCGGCGGCCGCTTTGCCAACCCGTTCTACTCAACGGACATGATGTACTCCAAAGACCTGAACTTTGACGGGATCGCAGCCAACTTCAATCACACGCTCAACAAGGATTGGGGGGTGTTCGCTACGTTGGGCGCGTTCCCGGTTGAGTACAGTTCGGACACCGCGAGCAGCAACGGGCTGGACAAGGAAGACAGCAAAAACAAGTGGATGTTTGGCGGCCAGATCGGCGCTGACTGGAAGCTCAACAGCGACAACAGCCTCAAGGGCGCGCTGGCTTACTATCGCTTTGAAGACCTTGAAGGCAAACGTTCTGCCCCGTGCAAGCCGTGGCAAGGCCAGCCGGGCTGCGACACCGACGGTTCCCGCCTGACCTTTATGCAAAAGGGCAACACGGTGTTCTTGCTGCGCGACATCGTGCCGAACCCGGATACACCGGGCCTCACGCCACAGCCTCAGTTTGTGGGCCTGGCCTCCAAGTTCGATGTGCTTGACCTGAATCTGGCATGGGACACCCAACTGCCGGAAAACCTGATGCTGCGCACCCAGGGCAACTACATCCGCAACCTGTCATACAACAAAGGCAAGATGCTCAAGCGCTCGGAAGGCGAGATCGTCAACAACCTCAACAGCAGCGGCGAGTTTGAGAGTGGCGGCAACGCAATGATGCTGCAATTCACCCTCGGTAACGCGCTGGAAATGCGCAAGCGTGGCGACTGGAACGTGCTCGCGGGCTACAAGTACATCCAGCCTGACGCCTTGCCGGACGGCTTCAACGATTCGTCCTTTCACCTGGGCGGCACCAATGCCAAGGGCTATTTCGTCGGCGGCAGCTACGGCATCGACAAAAACATCTACGCCAGTGCTCGTTGGTTGAGCGCCTCCGAAGTGTATGGCGCGCCGTTTGAGGTCGACGTCATGCAACTGGAACTCAACACGCGCTTTTGATGCGCCGGGAGAAACCACATGAACACCCGAATTTGCGGCCTGGTACTGGCCTTGGGCAGCCTGGCCGCGACCGGTGCATCAGCCGAAGGCATGGAGGAGCGCCTGCGCACGCAATTGCGCAGCACCACTGCGCAATTACAGACGCTGCAAAGCGAGCAGGCCCAGGCCAGCGCCGCGCGCATCGCTGCCGAAAACCAGGCCAAACAGGCGCAGGCACAGATCAAGCAATTGACCGCCGAGCTTGAGAAAACCCGAGGCATGGCCGAGCAGTTGGTGGGTCAGCAACAGAACCTGCACAACCAGGCGCAAGCCCAGGTAGCGGCGAGCAACGAACAGACCGGCAAGTTTAGAAAGGCCTATGAAGACCTTTTGCAACTGGCGCGGGGCAAAGAAGCCGAACGTGCACGCTTGCAGACGCAATTGACCGAACGTGACACACACCTGCAGCAATGTGCTGCCAAGAATCAACAGATGTACGGCGTGGCCCAGCAACTGCTCGCGGCTTACGAAAAGATCGATGTGGCTGAGGTGATGAGTATTCGCCAGCCATTCGCCAGCGGCGCACGGGTCAAGTTCGAAGAACTGGCCCAGGGCTTTGGCGACGATTTGTACAAGACCCGGTTTGATGCCCCCCAAGCAGCCCTCAATCATTGATAGACAAGGAAGCACACCATGAGCGATTTGATCACCAGCGTTACCGTCCAGACCCTGACTGAGCTGCTGCAAGCGGCAGGCTACCGCGTCAATGAAACCGAGCAGAACGGCATCGTGCAACTGCTCAGCGCCAGCCAGGGCATCGGTTTTGCCGTGCGTTTCGGTAACCCGGCAGTGGAGCAGGGCAGCTACGTTGACTTCACCTACAGCTGTGCATTGCGCGTTCAAGGCCAACTGCCACAAGGCCTGACCGAAGTGTGGAACGCCTCGCGGCGCTTTGCTCGCCTGTCGTTGCAAGGCGAGTTCTTGCTGATGGAAATGGACGTGGTCGTGGCCGGAGTCGGTGAAGTCCACCTGCGCAGCCAGCTGGAGCTGTGGGACCGCTTGCTGCAAGAGTTCATCGTGTACCTGCGTGAATACAGCCAGCAAGCGGCGCAGTTGGCAGCCCAGGCCGAGAAACAAGAACAGACCGAGTCTGTCGACAACCGCGAAGAGGCGACTGCCCTGTGAAGAAACCAACCCTGGTGGTCGGCGCGGGCGCGTTGACCTTGCTGGTGGTGGCGGTGGTTTTGAGCCTGCGTCCGGGTAGCGACCCGGTTGCCGCTCAGCAACCGGCGCCGGTCCTTGATCTGCAGCAAAGCGGCCCTGCGGTCGCCCGCCTGGGTAGTCAGCAAATAGATGTCCAGGAACTCAAGTCGGTGATGGCGACTTTACCGCCAGAGGCTCGCGAGCAACTGCGCAGCAACCGCAGCGCCCTGGAGACCTGGCTGCGTTCCCGATTGGCACAAAAGGCCGTGCTGGAACAAGCCGATGCCCAGGGCTGGCGTCAGCGCCCCGAGGTTGAGCAACAGACTCGTGCTGCCGCCGAGCAGATCGTATTCCGCGATTACATGTTGTCGGTCAGTGAAGTGCCAGCCAGCTACCCGAGCGCCGCCGAACTGCAAGCGGCCTATGACAGCGGCAAGGCTCAATGGATGACGCCGGCACAGTATCAAGTCAGCCAGATCTTCCTCGCAGTGGGCCCGGGGCAACGCGCAGAAGGGGTGCGCCGCCAGGCGCTGGAGCTAAGCCGCAAGGCTCAAGAGGCGCCGGGTGAGTTTGCAGAACTGGCGACCCAGTACTCGCAAGAACCCAACAGCGCCCGGCATGGCGGGGATATCGGGATGCAGCCGCTGGAGCAACTGCTGCCAGAGGTACGTGGCGTGGTCTCGCGGCTCAAGGTCGGGTCAGTGTCGGATGTGGTGCAAAGCTCGGCGGGTTTTCATGTGCTCAAGCTCACGGCCCAGCAGCCTGCACATACCGCCACCCTCGACGACATGCGCGAACGCCTGACCCAGGCCTTGCGCGCCCAGCGCCAGGAGCAAATCGCCATGTCGTATCTGGAAGGCATGCTCAACACGGCAACCCTGAGCATCGATGGTGCGCAGTTAAACAAAGTACTTGAGTAAACCCCGCGCAAGGACGCGACACTGCAACAGGCTGCGATTGCCAACAAAATCAACAGATCGCAGCTTGCCCCGCGCCGGCACCACGACAGGGAGTCACCCTACATGGCATTTCAAGAATCGGCTGCACCCCAAAGCAACACCGGCTACCGCAAATCCTGTGAATTGTCAGAACCAAGGATGCTTCTGGCGAACACGTTGAGTAGCGACGTGGCGCGATTTTTTCTGGTGAGCGCCCGCTGTGGTTGCTTTACCCAGGCAGCGCGCAGCCTCAACATCAAGGCCACGCTGTTACGCAGGCAATTGACCCAACTGGAAGATCGCCTCAACTGTACGCTGTTTAACTATCAGGGCCGGTCGCTGGTACTCAGCCCTGAAGGCCAACGATTGCAAGCCCAACTGATTGCCCTGGCGGACGCAGAGCAATTATCGGTGGCCATGGCCGAGCAACCGCGCATTCGCCTGGCCGTCGCCGAAACAATCCTGCACGACATTCTGGGGCGTGACCTGATTGCCTTGTTACGCCGAAATGCCAGCATCCGCCTGGACATCATCTCGCTGAAAAACCACCACGCCTTGCAAACGGTCGAGGCTGACGTGGTGCTGTGGCTCTCAGACATGGACCCAGCCCCGTCGGGCCCGAGCTTCGCCGTTGAGTCCGTCAGGCCGTTGGCGCGTTTGCACTACCTGCCGCACATCGCCAAACGTTACTCGCGGCTAATGACCCGCCCAGAAACCCTCGACGACCTGGCTGACTACATGCTGGTGCAATGGCAACCAGACCAACAGGTACAGGTGCTGCAGCCGTGGAATACGCTGGTGGAACAGCGTCAGGCTGCGGTGGTCCACGTACACGATTACTCATTGATGCTGGAAATGATCCGCTGCGGCGCCTGCATCGGTTTGCTGCCGCGCTACATGAGCCACTTTGATCGCGGCCTCACCGCCATCCCCGGGCTGCTGCCCGCCAGCCTGGAGCGGCAGGCCTGGCTGGCCGTCAATGCCGCAGCAGCATTCCCGCAAGAGGCACAGCGGCTGGTGGACCTGATCGTCAGCACCTTTGAAGGGCGTAAAGAGTGGTTTGATTGATACTCGTGGGTGCCAAGGGGTTTTTGAACAGTCGGGGAGTCAATTCGCTTTGTTGAAGGTCGTACTGAGTGTGCCCATCACACATCCGCACGATCACGTATGACAAGGAGAAGGGATGAACATCCAATTCAATGACAAACGCGCACTGGTAACGGCTTCCACCGGGGGTATCGGTTTTGCCATCGCCCAGGGCCTGGCAGAGGCGGGCGCGCAGATCGTTCTCAACGGTCGCAGTACGGAGTCTGTGGCTGAGGCCGTCGCCAGGTTGACGAAAGCGGTACCGGGCACGTCGGTGCAGGGTATTGCTGCTGACTTGAGCACCGCCGAGGGTGTTGCGGCGCTGGTTCGCGATGCGGGTGAGATCGATATTCTGGTGAACAATGCCGGTATCTATGGGCCTCAGGACTTTTACGAAACCGATGACGAGGTCTGGGACAGCTATTGGCAAACCAATGTGATGTCCGGGGTTCGCTTGAGCCGGGCGTTGCTGCCGGCCATGGTCAATAAAGGTTGGGGGCGAGTGGTGTTTATGTCGTCGGAGTCGGCACGCAATATTCCGGCTGACATGATTCATTACGGCGTGTCCAAGACAGCGCTATTGGCGTTGGCGCGAGGGTTGGCCAAGCGGGTTGCAGGTAGCGGGGTGACGGTTAACAGCGTACTGCCGGGACCGACCTTGTCCGAAGGGGTTGCAAACATGCTGAAAGACGAGGTTGAGCGTACGGGTAAAACCCTGGAGTCAGTGGCGACTGCATTTGTTTTACACAATCGGCCCAGCTCGATCATTCAGCGCGCAGCAACGGTTGAGGAAGTCGCCAACATGGTCGTCTACGTGTGTTCACCTCAAGCGTCGGCGACGACAGGGGCGGCACTGCGGGTAGACGGCGGTGTGGTAGATGACATCGTCTGACCTAACGCTCTCCATGCGGTCGTTGTCCAACCACAGGTCTATCAAGGTGGTGAGATAACGGCCGTGTTATCCAACCGGGGGGTGAATCACTCTTTTACGTCCATGAACTCTTTGGCCCAGGCCACGTAGTCTTCCGGCTGGGTGTAGGTATGGGTCAGTTCGGTCGCGCTGAGGTTATTGGTGCTGTTTGTCAGGTGACGCTGGGCACGCAGGCTGTCGTAGGTGGCCTTGATCGACGCAAAGTAGGCGGCGTGACCGGCGACGACAATGCGGACACCCAAGCTGGCCAGACGCTGGCTGTCATTGAGTTTCGGGTTGCCATAAGTCACCAGCATCAACGGCACTGTGAGCTTCTCGCTGATTTGTTCAAGCTGTGCAAAGTCGTCGATCCCCACGATGCAGATGCCGTCTGCACCGGCTTTTTCGTAAGCTTGGGTGCGTTTGATCACGTCTTCGGTAGACAACACGCCAGCGTTGGTCCGCGCGATGATCGAGAGCGCCGGGTCTACACGGGCTTCCAGGGCGGCCTTGATTTTGCCGATGCCTTCATCGATAGAAATCAGGTCGGTGGATTTACGGCCAAATTGTGCGGGCAGCAAGGTGTCTTCAATGGTCAGTGCAGCAACACCGGCACGCTCGAGTTCTTCGACGGTGCGCATCACGTTGAGGGCATTGCCATAGCCATGGTCAGCATCGGCAATGAAAGGCAACTGAGCGACGCGGCCGATACGGGTGGCCTGCTCGACGAACTCACTCAAGGTGATGAGGGCAAAATCAGGGGCTGCCAGGACTTGCAGCGACGCCACCGAGCCACCGAGGATACCGACCTCAAAACCCAGGTCAGCGGCGATACGTGCGGACATCGGGTCAAAAACCGAAGCCGTTTCGAAACACGCAGGGGTGGCAAGCAATTGGCGGAAGTTATTGCGCAGGGCGGTGTGGGACTTTTTGGGCATGATCTTTCCTGTTTCTGGCCATCATCGAATTACGATCTATGCCTGTTCATGGTTCAGCGAGACTACCACGCAGCAAAACACAGGTTTATGACGTTTCAGAATGGGCTATGCCGCAACTGCATACCTTAAGTGTGGCGAGATGCCTTTATGAAGAAAGTTTCATCAATCGGAGGCTCCATTGAGGCTGAAGCGTTTCTGCCTTTCGCGGTTGCTGTGGGCACGGACGTCGCCTCGCAAAGCTCGACAACTGCTACGGGAATGGGGGCAGGCAAATCAAAAGCACCCTCTCCCGAAAGAGAGGGTAGCCGTTAATCAGAACTGATAGTTCAGCCCCAACGTCAACGAGCGTTGCGGTGCAGGTTGGCGGCCCCACGGGCTGGTGTCGATGCCGCGGAAGTAATACTCGCGGTTGAACAGGTTGCTGATGCCCGCAGAGGCGGTCAGTACGCTGTGGTCTTGCAACTTGAACTGGCGCTCGATGGCGGTATTCCACAACCAGTAGGCGGGCAGCCGGCCGACCGAGGCAATGGCATCTTCGTCTACGCTGTTGGCGGCGTCGGTGTAGGCGCTGCTCACGTACAGGCCATCGAGGCTGTAGCTCCAGTGTTCGGCAAAACGGTAATGACCGTCGACGCTGAACTGGTTGCGCGAGGCGAAGGGCACGTCATTGCCTTTGTAGATACCGTTACGCTGCTTGGCATCGAGGTAGGCATAACTGGCGTGCAAGTCAAGGGCGGGCAGGGCTTGCGGGGTCCAGAAGATTTCACTTTCGATACCCTGGTGACGGGTGCTGCCCAGGTTGACGAAGCGGTCGGTGGTGCCGTTGTAAACGATCTGATCCTCAAAATCGATGCGGTACAGGCCCATATCTACGCGCAGGCCGTCCCAGGGTGTATAGCGCACGCCCGTTTCGTAGTTCCATGCCAGTTCAGCGCCGACTTGGCCTTCCTTGACGATCTGCGTGACTTGCGGCGGACGCAGGGATTTCTGCGCGTTGGCGTATACGTACCAGTCGTCACTGGCCTGGAAGCCGACGGTCAGGCCCGGCAACCACTCCCGGGAGGTGTTTTCGTTGGTAAAGCCGGTGATGCCGTCGTCGTAGTCCATGCGCGCATTTTCATAACGCGCGCCGGGGGTAATGGTCAGGCGGTTGTCGAACAGGCCGATGGCGTTGCTGATGTAGAACGCCTTGGCCGAGTCATTGAACTGCCAGTCACGGAACGGCGTGGTTTTGCCCGTAGCAACGCTTTGGCGGTCGACCTTGTAGTCGATGTCTTCCTTGACGTAGCGGGCACCCAGCAGCCAGGTCTGGCTGACCTGGTCGCCGTCGATGTTCATGCTCAGGCGCGGCTCGCTGCCCCAGACCTTGAAGTCTCGCGGGCCATCCTGCTTGGTGACGGCGGTGCCATCCGGGGTGAAAGGCAGGCCCACGACAAAGTTGCGGTAGCTCTTATGGGCGAAGTTGGTCCAACTGAACTGCACCGAGTCGAACGGGCCAATAGCGCCCAATTGTTGGGTGTAGGTGCCCCAGACGCGGTCGGTATTGCCTTCGAAGTTGTCCAGCGGGCGGGTCGACTGGCGCGGGTTGTCTTTGTAGTCGCGCACGCTGAGAGCGCCAGGCAGGTCCATGTCGGCGCGGTAGTGCTGAATGCCGAAGCTCAGGTCACGGTCATCGTCGATGTTCCATTGGCCACGCAGGCGGTAGTTCTGGATATCCGTGTCGGAGTGTTCACGACCGGTTTCACCGTTGATGCTGTTGAGGTCCAGTTGCAGGCCGAAATTGTCGGTCAGGTAACCGCCGGTGCCCACGTAGGTGTCCCACAGCTGGCGGCCACCGGGGTTGAAGGTGGTGCGCTCTTGAACGGTGTTTTGCCACTCGTGGGGGATGGGTTTGCTGATGAAGTTGATCACCCCGCCGACGTTGTTCGGGCCGTATTGCACCGCCGCGCCCCCGCGCACTACGTCGATACGATCCACCGTCGCCATGGTCACCGGGAACAATGACAGCCCGGTCTGGCCATAGGGCGCCAATGCCAGCGGAATCCCGTCGGACAAAGCCTGAACCCGGCCGCTGCGGCTTTCATAGAGGCCGCGCACGGCGATTTGTGGCAGTGCGCCGGTGCCGGTTTCGTCAAACACCTTGACCCCCGGCACACGTTGCAAGGCTTCATCGACCCCGCGCACGCTGGCTTTTTGCAGTTGCTCGTTGCCAATCACCGTACGGCTGCCCGCGTAGGTGCGAACTTCCGGGTCGGTGGCGCTGCCCAGCACATCGCCTTTGATCACCATGGTGCCCAAGGCTACCGGCTCAGCAGGCGGTGGCGGGGTGAGGATATTGGCCTGGGTGTCTTGCGCGACGATAAAAAACGTCTGCTCGTCGCGCTTTTGCACGTTAAGGCCATGTTTATCGAGCAGTCGGTGCAGGGCTTCTTCAGCGGTATAGCGACCTTTGAGCGCCGGGGTGGTGCTGTTGCCGACCACGTCGCTGGCGAAAATGATTTGCACGCGGGACTGTTGGGCCAGCGTATTCAGCGCTTGCTCCAGGTTGCTGCTCGGCAAGTCGACGTCGAACGTGTCCTTGTCCTGGGCATTGGCCGAGAGGGCGAACAGAAGGCTGGTAGCGAGTACAGACAGCGACAGATACTGACGCGCCGGCAAGCGTTGTTTCATGGACGGGGCTCCTGAGAACGTTAGGGTTAGTTCTATTGCCGTCACCCGCACGGCAAAACCCTACCTCGTCACTGAATTATTTTTTTGCAGGCTTGTGGGTGATGTGCAACGTACCGTCCGCATCCCGCGCCATCGTCAGGGGCAAGATATGCGGGAACAGGTCGAGCAGGTCTTCAACGTTGTCGGTGTTAAAAACGCCGCTGATGGGCAATTGCGCCAGGGCTGGATCTTCGAGGCGGATCGGCGCCTGACGATAACGCTGGATCTGCGCAATGGCCTGTGCCAGTGGGGTACGCGAGAACACCAGCTTGCGTTCTTGCCAGGCCAGCACGCCGGGCAGGTCGGCGTTACGGGTTGGCTGTAGCTGACCGTCAAGGACCGCCAACTGCTGCCCCGGAATCAGCCGCTGTTGCTGTGCCGGATCGGTGATTGACTGCACGTTGACGCTGCCGCGCACCAATGCCACGTGCACGGCATGCTCTTCGCGGGCCACATTGAACAGGGTGCCCAACACGGTCACGCGGGCAGCACCGGCATCCACCTGGAACGGGCGCCACAGCGTTTTGCTGACATCGAACAAGGCCTGTCCGCTGTTGAGTGCCACGCGACGCGAACGCAAGTGCCAACTGACTTCAACCTGGGTGCCGCTGTCGAGCACCACCCGGCTGCCGTCTGCCAGATCGAGCACGCGCCGCTCACCCAGTGCACTGCTGTACTGCTCGATGCGATAGCTGGGGTCTGTCCAGAACAGGCCTGCACCCACCAGCGCGACCAGGGCCCCAACCACCAGCGGCGTGCGCGGTTTGCGCGGCTTGGGGGTGGGCATCGGAAAGCGCTTGCGCAGCTCTTCGCGATGGCGGGCCAGGGTTTGGTCTTCGGCAGACAGCGGTTGCTCGGGTGAAGAGGGCGTGTTCATAAAGGGCCGGGCGGACGATCCAGGTGTGCGCGGCAGGCAGCGATGCCCAGACGCAAGTGTTTTTCGACGGTTTTTAGTGAAATGCCCATACGTGCGGCCACTTCAGCCTGGGGCAACTCGTGAATCTTGTGCATGACAAAGACCATCTGGCAACGTTCCGGCAATTGGCTGATGGCCTGGGTGAGCAATTCCAGCTCCCGTGCCGCCTCATACTGGCGCGGAGGTGACGGCACCGGGCAGACAGCATCCAGCGGTTCGGGCATCTCAATGAGCCAGGCCTGGCTGCGTCGCTCACTGCGGTAGCGGTTGACCGCTTGATCGTGGGAGATCTTGCGCAACAACGCCAATGGCGTGTGGACGTTATCCTTTTCGCGTTTTTCAAGCAATTGCACGCAGACGTCATGGACCACTTCGCGGGCAAAGCCACGATCGCCAAAACGCCGACGCACATGATCAACCAGCTCGTCGTAGTGACGCACCAGTGTACTGAGCAGTGAGGGTTTGACGGGGTCGAAGGGCATGATCGGCCTGAGCGGGTGCAGAGCGGCAGCAAATATAAATGAGAAATGTTTCCATTCATAGTGAAGATTGCCACAGCGTGCTTGCGCTCATGGGGGGAGGATTTACCGGCCGCAAAAGGGTTTCAAAACCCAAGAATGCGTCGTACAGTCTCGCGCGGCAAAACGCTAGTCGCTACGGCACGCACCCACGGTCAACCAAGGCATAACCATGATCGATTTGAACCAGGTCAGCGCTTTTCAACAGCAAACACAGGTCTTCGACCGCGTCTCGCTGCACATTGGCTACAACGAACGCGTGGCCATCCTTGGCCCTAACGGCGCCGGCAAAAGCACCCTGTTAAAGCTCATCAACCGCGAGATCTACCCGGTTGAACGCGAAGGCAGCTACCTGAAGCTGTTCGGCGATGAAACCGTGAACCTGTGGGCCCTGCGCAGCAAAATCGGCTTCGTGTCCCAGGACATGCAAGAGGATTACACCCCGTACACCTCGGCGCTGGATGTGGTGGTGTCCGGTTTCTTTGGCGCCATGGGCGCCCACGCTCACTTGCAGCCCAATGAAGAACAAATCACCTTGGCCCGCAACCTGATGCAGCAATTGGGCAGCGATATTGAAGAGCAGCGCATGTTCCAGCGCCTGTCCACCGGGCAAAAGCGCCGCTTGCTGCTGGCCCGCGCCCTGGTTCACCACCCGCAAGCACTGATTCTTGACGAACCCACCAGCGGCCTGGACATGGGCGCCAGCCTTGGTTTGCTGTCGCTGATGCGTAATTTCTGTGGCGAAGATCGCGCCATGATCATCACCACTCACCACATCGACGAGATCATTCCGGAAATCGACCGGGTGATTCTTATCAGCCAGGGCAAACTGATTGCCGACGGGCCCAAGCGAGAGATCCTCACCAGCGAGAAGCTTTCGGCGCTGTATCAAACTGAATTGCAAGTCTCGGAAAACAACGGCTGGTATCGTTGCTGGCACGCGTAGCAGCGCTTTAGCCCTGACAGGCCGGGCTTGGCAGCTTAACGCCCGGCAGTCGATGGCGCCTCGCCGCCCAGACCACGCCGCCCACCAACAAAGCAATCGACACCAACTCGATGAGGCTGGGCAGGCGTTGGGCGTAAAAGAAGCCATAAATACAGGCGAACAGCGTTTCAAAGACAATCAATTGCGCGCTGAGCGACGCTGCCATGCGCCGTGAGCAGGCATTCCATAACCCATTGGCAATCCACGAGCCGCAGAACGCCAGGAACAGGCATACCCACAAAAAGTCCATCCAGCGGCTGCTGTCGATGTTGGCAGGCATGAGATTGGGGAACAGCCACCAGACCACCAGGCCAAACACCACGGCGACGGTCCCGGTAGCGATGCCCAGCAGGGTAGACCATTCGCTGCTGTTGAATGCGCTGTGCTTGAGGTAACGGGCATTGTGGGTGGCGTACCACGACCAACTGATCACACCGCAGAACCCGCAAGCGATGCCCAGCAGTTGCGTGGTCAACTCAGTGCCTGATGAATGGGCACCGGTATGTTCCAGGCTGATCGATACGATTCCGAGGAATACCATCAATAAAGGCAGCTTGAGTTTACTGATTGGCAACGAGCCCGCATCGGCGCGGCCCAAAAACGTGATGGCCACCGGCATGATGCCGTTGATCAACGAGGCCGCTGTCACCCCGCTGAGCTGCACAGAGGCCCCCAGCAGCGCATAGTTCAACACGTTACCGGTGAGTGACAGACGCAGCAGCATGCTGACATCGGCGCGGCTGATTTTGGCCAGCAGGCGTGCTGCCATGGGCAGTGCAACGGCCAGGGAAATCAGGCCATACATCGCAAAGCGGACGCTGCTGATCAGTACCGCATTAAATTCCGGCAGCAAGGAGGGCCCAAGAATGACTCCGCCCCAAATGGCTCCGGCCAGCAACGCAAACACAATCCCGCTTTTCATCACGCCTACTCAAATAATGACTTTGGCGAGATTCTATCGGTAGCAATTGAACGCCACCTGCGATAAAAAATCAGTCATCCATTCCGCTGCGGAATATCTTGCTGTTTATCGCCACAAGGAACTGCATCATCAACCGTTACCTGCGTGCCTTGCCGCCTTTGGAAACCCTGATCACCTTTGAAGCAGTCGGCCGCCACTCAAGCTTTACCGGCGCTTCCAGAGAGTTGTTCCTGACCCAAAGCGCCGTGAGCAAACAAATGCGTCAGCTGGAAGACTGCATCGGCGTGCCGCTGTTCGAAAGAAAACCGCGCGGCGTCATGCTCACGCCTGCCGCGCAGGAACTGCTGATAACGGTCAATACACTCCTGACCACGCTGCACCAAAGCGTGACGCGGATCCGCAATGTGCATCAACCCAACACCGTCTCAATTTTGGCGACCCACGCTCTGGCGCAGTTTTGGCTGTTCCCCAAACTGATCGAATTCAACAAGGCCTATCCCGACATCGCCGTGCACGTGCACGCAATGAATGAATTCGATGAAGCCAGCCTCAAGGATTACGACCTGGGCATCCTCTACGGCCAAGGCGAGTGGGGTGCGCTGAACAGCGATTTTTTGATGCCGGAAATCGTTTTTCCGGTGGCTCATACCTCATTGGACGTCACAGGCATTGAAACCCTGGAACAACTGGCCAGCGCCAACCTGGTGCAGATCGACACTTCTGCCTGGCATTGCCTGGACTGGGAGCAGTGGTTTGAGCATTTCGGCATTGACTACCTCGCTCCGGAAAAAGCCCCGGTGTTCAACCAACTGACCTTGGCCTTTCGCGCGGTGCAACAAGGCATGGGCATTGGCCTGGCGTGGACCTTCATGGGCGACGAAGCCTTCGCCAAAGGCGAGCTTCAGCGCGTCACCGGGTTTGAATGCGTGACAGGGCGCGCCGAGTACCTGGTGTCGGTCAAACATCGGCCGTTGTCGCCCTGTGCGGTGGTTTTTCGGGAGTGGGTGTTGGGGATGGGGGGGCTGGCGCACGCCCAAGTAGTAATGGGTCCGAGCGCCCAAGGTTAAGCGCTCGGATTTATCAAGAGAAACAGGTCAGAGCAGCGGCGGTATGGTCGCTTGCACTGGCACTTCCAGTACCGTTGGCACGTTACGGGTGAAGGCTTCGTTGCAGGCCTTGCGTATCTCATCGAGGGTAGTGGCGCGCACCCCGTGGGCGCCATAGCCGTTTGCCAGAGCTACAAAATCCAGACCTGGCAAATCCAGCCCCGGCACGTTCGGCGTTTGTTCCAGCACGGCAAAGGACTTCAAAATCCCGTATTGCCCGTTGCGAGGCACGACAAAGAGAATCGGTAATTCGTGCTGCACCGCGGTCCATAAGCCTTGAATGGAGTATTGGAACGAGCCATCGCCGATGATCGCCAGCACGGGGCGATTGCGACCGCTGTCACGCTCAGCCAACGCAATACCGATACTGGCCGGAAGGTTCCAGCCCAGGCTGCCACTGGCAAAGGTATAAAACGAGTCGGGCTGATCCACAGGCCATGCACTGTGCAGCTCTGCGAGGTTAGAAGGCGACTCCTCAATCAGAACCGTATTGGCGGGCATTGCAGCGCGCAGGGCCTGGAACACACTGAGCGATGACAACAGTCCATCAGCGCTTTCTGCGTGCGTGGCTGCCGGGTGCGGAGCCAAGCCATGTGCCTGGCGCTTGACCGCAGCACTGCCAACAGGACGCGGCTTGACCTGAGCAATCAAGGCATCAAGTGACAGGACCGCATCCCCCAGCAAACTATCGCCGACCGGTGCACGGGCTGCCTCACTGGGGTCGTCAGTGATGTGCAAAAGGCGTAAGCCCGCAGGCAAGTAGTCGCCGGCAACGTAGGGATAATAGCGAAACACCGGGGCGCCAATGACGATGGCCAAATCATGACCGGCAAGCTTCTGCGATAAAGGCGCAATAGCAAAAGGCAAGCCGCCGGCGTACAGCGGATGGCTTTCCGGGAAAGGAGGGCGCTCAGAAGCAGGCGCGGCGTACACCGTGGCCTGCAACTGCTCAGCAAGGGCAATGGCTTGCGGCCAGCCTTGACCACGGGCGATGGCCGCACCATAAATCAGCGCCGGATTACTGGCCTGGGACAACGCCTGAGCAAACGCGCTGAGCACCTCAGGATCCGGAGCAATTCGCGTGGCCACCGAGCGCACAAGGGCAGGGCCTTTGGCAGGCTTGTCCCAATCATCCAGTGGAATCGACAAAAACACCGGCCCGGCCGGCGGCTGCACGGCGATGGCGTAAGCGCGCATAAACGCGGCCGGGACATCTTCGGCGCAAACCGGCTCATAACTCCACTTCACCCAAGGCTTGGGCAAAAGAGCTGGCTCAACGTTGGTCAGCCACGGCTCCATCAGCAACATGTCCCGGGTTTGGTTGCCCGCGGTGATGATCAACGGCGTTCTGTTCTGGAACGCGGTCAAAATGTTGCTCATGGCATTGCTCAACCCGGCACTGGTATGCACGTTAACGATCGCCGGTCGCCGATTGGCCTGCGCAAAACCATCCGCCGCGCCAACCGCAGAAGACTCATGCAGTGTTTGAATGTAGCGAAAATCGGCCGGGAAATCCTTGAGAAAGGTCTCCTCAGTCGAGCCAGGATTGCCAAACATCGTGGTAAGCCCCAGCTCTCGTAGCAACTGATACGTCACATCGCGGACGGTTTTGCCTGTCATGGAAACTCCGATCAATTCAAATTGATGACATTGCGAAATAGCTGATGGGCAGAGTAGTTATTTCGCGTGTGTTCACCACAAGCCAGCGCTGGTACTGCGCGGTGATCAGATCGGAGGGTAGGCGAAGAGGGGGGTTAGAGGGTTATGGGCGACGAGTGGCGTGAGCGTGGGCGTGGGTATGGAGGATCAGGTTAAAGGCAGGCGTTTGACCCGTGAGGCGATTATATTTATTATCCCGAAAAACTACCGACCGGTAGGTTGTTAATATATCGAGATCAAATAATGAATACCGTGCAACAGCAGCGGGTCCCTATGAAGTTAGCGATTGGCTTAGGGGCAATAGGGGCCTTGGGACCTTCCGCAGTGGACATGTACCTTTCTAGCCTTCCCGAAATTGCGCGTGATTACGACGCAGGCTTCGCCAGTGTCCAACTCACTTTGACATTTTTCCTGCTTGCCATGGGGGCAGGGCAACTACTGTTCGGACCCTTCGTGGACGCCTACGGGCGTAGACGGCCGCTATTGATCGGGTTGGTCGTGTTTATCCTTTGCTCCTTGGGCTCGGCGTGGGCGCCAACGCTCTCAGTATTGTTGGGTTTTCGCTTCGTACAAGGCCTTGGGAGTGCGCTGACGCTGGTGGTGATCATGAGCACCGTACGTGATGTCAGCCGAGGGGCAACGGCAACCAAACTGTTTGCCTTGTTAATGACTATCGAAGGTGTGGCGCCCATCTTGGCTCCGGCATTGGGTGGATTTATAGACTCGTATTTTGGTTGGCGGGCAGTGATGCTCACCCTCGCCATTCTTGGCATGGCGGTGCTCATCAACAGTTGGCTGAACCTGCCTGAAACCTTGGCAACAGACAAACGTGAACCCTTGCGACTAGGCGCTGCGTGCCGTACTTACCTGGCAATCGGGAGCGACCGACGCTTTCTACTGCCTACGCTGGCCGTTGCTGCGGTGTTTTTTTTCCTGTTCGCCTATATCGGTGGCGCGACTCTGGTGTACCAAGAGATCTACGGGCTGACGCCGCAAGCTTTCGGAGTCCTGTTTGGTGTGACAGGCTGCTCAATCCTGTGTGGAGCAATGGTCGCTGGCAGGTTAATCACTACGCTAGGCCTCAAACGTCTTACATGGATCGGTGTGAGCTGCATTGTTTTAGGCGCATTCACGACGTTAGTAGCGACCGTCACAGGCGTTGGGCTTGCAGGTATTGTTACGGGCATGGCGCTGGCACTGTTCGGGTTGGGTATCGCTGAGTCGACGCTAATGTCGCTGGTCATGTCTTCCCAAGAGCGCGCCCTGGGGTCGACGGCAGCGTTGCTGGGGGCCTTTGAACTAACTGTCTCATCGAGCGCCACACCCATTTCGGCTATAGCATTGACGCATGGGGCCGTCGCATGGACGGTGCTGCTGAGTCTGAGTGCATTGATAGTAAGCGCCTTGACATGGATTAGCCTGTCTACAAGCGATGATGCTTCCTTTAACATCGCTGGGCACTGAGAAAAGGGCAATTGATGACTTCAACGACTTTAACCCCGGCAGCGGAACGGATTGTTCATGTTGCCTTGTTACACTTTGCCGATCGCGGCTACGACGCGGCATCACTCAATGACATCGCCGGCAGCGCCGGGATCAAAAAAGCCTCGCTGTACGCTCATTTTTCTGGAAAGGATGAGTTGTACACGGCTGTCTTGAACCTGGCGTTGCAAAGTGAGCAGGCCTACGTAAGCGGGCAATTCTCGACTACACAGGCAAACCAGGCTCCTGGTGAGCGTTATGTTGACAACCTGCAAGGACGATACGCCGAAAGTGCAGCGTTACGGTTCTTGCTGCGCGCAGCTTTTTATCCACCTGCGGCCATTGAGCAAAACGTCAAATCCGGTTTCGAACGTTATTTGGCTGATATACGACGGCTTTTCCAGGCGTCTCTGAAAGACACCTATCCGGCGTTTGAACAAAAACATGCCGACTTGCTGGCCGAGGCCTATCTGGCGTTGATCGACAGCTTGAATGTCGAACTTATCTATGGAGACGAGGCCGCCTATGCACGGCGTTTCGATGCGCTGCGCGAGTTGTTCAGCATGATTTGTTTGCCGTTGGTGAGAGGTAATGTGCCTGAGTAGGCTCGGGCGCAAAGTGATCTGTATCGATCAGCTTGCTGGAGCAATAGATGAGTCTTTTCTGACGACTTGCCATGTGCACACGAAGTACATGGCTTGTTCAGAGAGTTGACGGCAGATGCGGGCTGTTAAACCTGTGGGGGGGCTAGAAAATCTTCGCGGCATGAAACATCATTTAACATAATATACATTATGCGAATAATTACATTACGCCCACAGCCACGGCGTAGGTCAGATTTCAAGCCAGGAAATCGCGTTCCTGGAATTTCCCCCTCAATCCATCTCTACCAATCCACACCCACCACATGCGAACCTCTCAACACTCGCCTTGCATACATAATCACCACCGTCGCATATCCCAATTCTTTGGAACTAAAGATGATCAGAAGATTTGAACCACGCGACATGGATCGACTGCTGGATATCTGGCTGAGTGCATCCATCAAGGCACATGATTTTATCGACGCGTCTTTTTGGCAAGCCAATATTGAGTCGATGCGAGACGTTTATATTCCAAGCTGGGAGACTTTTGTCATTGAGGGTTCGTCAGGCGTCTTGGGGTTTGATTCTTTGTTGGATAACCAATTGGCTGCTTTGTTTGTTGATCCCGCGTATCAATGTAAAGGCTTTGGTAAGCAGTTACTCGATCATGCCAAGTGTCTTCGCAAGGAGTTGAGCCTTGCGGTTTACAAGGAAAACACGTCCAGTGTCGGCTTCTACACGTCGCAGGGTTTTAAACGGGTCAAAGAGCAAATTGACGAGCAAACAGGCCACGCCGAATATCTGATGTGCTACCCAGGCTAATTTTTGTGCTAGATTTCGCCTCTTGCTACAGGCCCTCACACATGGAGAAAGCATTGTGTTTGCAGTAGGAATATCGATGTTAGCCGTGGGTTTAGGCACTGGAAACGCTGGTTTTTGGATACCGGGCTGTGTCTTGATGGCTGTAGGGTTGTCTCAAAAATCCAGCAGAAAATGAATAACACTGGCCTGTTCAGTAGCACGCATATGTTTAGCCAGTGCATCTTCTAAGCACTATTTGGATATAACTCAACTAAACAGTCATTTAGTAGAGTTAAATAACCGCAACTTTTAGCTTTTTACTTTCCTTTATACGCCACCCGCCTTTGTTCGCGTTCTGCGGCAAATTGTTCGCTCATTTTTGCTTCCAGATCTTTACGCTCAACGTGTACGCCACAGTTTGGGCACACAGTCCCCAAACCAATGTCGTGCCCGCACTCGCGATGGGTAAAACGTACGGCAATCTCTTCTTCCTCGCCTTTGGACCAGGTTTCTCCCCATGCACGCAGCGCGTAGATGACGGGATAAAACGCCCGGCCTTTTTCGGTGAGTCGATATTCATGGCGCAACGGTTTTTGGCTGTATGGGTGACGTTCGATCAGCCCGCCCGCCTCCATGGCTTTAAGGCGCGTCGTGAGCATTTGCGGTGTCGCTTTGGTCTGGATTTGTATTTCTTCGAAGCGAGTGGCGCCCATAAACAGTTCACGCAGGATCAGCAGGGTCCATCGGTCACCCACAATGTCTAACGACCGCGCTACCGGGCATACCGTGTCGGCTATTTCTGCATCACGTTTCACGCTGTACCTCCCGATCTAACTATTAAATTCATAGTAACACGAGCAGTTTTGGCCGCGCACGTGCACTGCCCTCCTCTCATCTAGAGTCACTGTTAAGGATGGTTTTACGCAGGTGTGAATGTCTCTGGCAGCCCAACGGTTGTTGACGCTATGATTTTCATAGTGCTAGATTTTGCTGACTGCATTCGATCTGTGAGAGATCACAAGGCATCAGACCACGGGGTCTTGGGTCGCAATTATCTTATGAGTGGAGAACGCCATGACTCATCCCGTCTACCGCGCGGAGCGCACTGGTTTGCTGCTGGTTGATCCGTATAACGACTTTCTATCGCACGGTGGCAAGCTGTTTCCGTTGCTCAAGGAAGTCGCAGACGAGGTTCATCTGCTGGACAATCTTCGCGCTACGGTCGCTGCAGCCCGCGCTGCTGATGTCCAGGTGTTTTACGTGCCGCACCGTCGCTGGCAGCCAGGTGATTACGACAACTGGGACCACCCCAACCCGACCCAACGCCTGGTGCAGCAACGCCACACATTTGCCAAGGGCACATGGGGCGGTGAATGGCACCCGGACTTCGTGCCGCAAGACGGCGACATCATCATTCAGGAACACTGGGGCCAAAGCGGGTTCGCCAATACCGATCTGGACTTTCAGTTGAAGCAGCAAGGCATCACCCATGTGATCGTCATCGGCCTGCTTGCCAATACCTGCATCGAATCCACAAGCCGCTTTGCGATGGAGCTGGGTTATCACGTCACCCTCGTGCGCGACGCCACGGCAGCCTTCAAAAAAGAAATGATGCATGCCGCCCATGAACTGAACGGCCCGACTTTCGCTCACGAAATTTTGACGACAGCCGATGTGACCACTTCCCTGAACGCTGCCACCCGCGCCTGACGCCGTAGGAACTCGCCATGAAACTCACAGGTCATTTGCTTATCGGCGCTCAGGAAGTATCTGCTACCGCCGGCACCATGAAAGCGCTGAACCCCGCAACGAACACCGAGATAGAACCTTCGTTCGCATTGGGTGGCTCAGCCGAAGTCGATCGTGCCGCGCAGTTGGCCGACGACGCATTCGACAGCTTTAACAACTCCAGTCTGGCCGACCGAGCGGCGTTTTTAGAGCGTATCGCCGACGGACTTGAGGCGATCACCGCCGAACTTGCGCAACGCATTTCACTGGAAAGTGGTTTACCAGTCGCACAACTTGAAGGTGAAACAGCGAAAGCGGCGACTCAGTTTCGTCAATTTGCCGCGGTTGTCCATCAAGGGCGATTCCGCCAGGCGGCCATTGATCCGGCGCAGCCCGAGCGTCAACCGCGTGCGCGGATGGATCATCGTTTACAAAAAATTGCCCTGGGGCCGGTGGCGATCTTCGGTGCGAGTAACTTTCCGATCTCCTATTCAGTGGCCGGCGGCGATACCGCTTCGGCGCTGGCGGCAGGCTGCCCTGTGATCTTGAAAGCGCACAACGCTCACCCCGGCGGATCGGAACTGATGGGCCGGGTCATTCAGCAAGCAGTTAAAGACGCTGGCCTGCACGAGGGCGTGTTTTCATTGGTTCGCGGCGGTGGTAATGAGATCGGCGAGGCGCTGGTTGATCATCCGCTGATCAAGGGCGTCACCTTCACCGGTTCGGAAGTGGGCGGCATGGCACTCTACCGCCGGGCACAACTGCGTCCGGATCCGATTCCGGTCTTCACTGAAATGACCAGCGTCAACCCGACCTTCATATTGCCCGCAGCCCTCGCAACCCGCGGTGGTGAGATCGGTGACGGGTTTGCAGAGCGGATGCTGGTCACTGTTGGCCAAGCCTGCCTGAAACCTGCCATTTTGCTAGCAGTCGACGGCCCCGGTTATGTCGACCTGAAGAGCGCAATGATTGCCCGCGTCCAGGCCATGCAAGCGCGCACCATGCTCACACCAGGCATCAACAGTGCCTATCGCAAGAATGTCGAGCGGCAGAGCAATGCGGGTGCGCAACTCATCGCGGCTGGCAGTGAAGCGCAACGCCCATGGGACGGCCAGTCGGTGCTTTTCGAAGTTGACGGTGCGCAGATGCTGGCTGATGCAACACTGGGGCAGGAAGTTTTCGGGCCTGCTGCGCTACTGGTGCGTGTCAGCGATACAGAGCAACTGATCACACTGGCCAAACAGTTCCAGGGCCAATTGAGTGCGACGATGCAGATTGACCAGGCCGATCACCCCTTCGCCGCCCGCTTGTTACCTATTCTGGAACGTCGCACGGGCCGCATTGTGATCAACGCGTTCGCGCATCCCCAAGAAGTGTCCTATGCGTCGATTCACGGCGGGCCTTTTCCTGCAACGTCAGACAGTCGTTTTACCTCGGTGGCATGACGGCAATCGAGCGCTTCCTGCGGCCGGTCTGCTACCAGGGCTTCCCGGACGACTTGCTGCCTGAAGCCTTGAAGCACAACAATCCGGCGGGTATCTGGCGCCTGACTGAAGGTGAACTGGCTAAAGCCTGATCTAAACCAGCCCCACGAAGGCGGCATCGTGCCCGTTCGTGGGGCCCGCAAGCAGCAAACAAACCCGCCACTCTCCTTCTGTATCGCCCACCTTCTCCCCTCAATTGTTACGCGCTCCACAACAGTGTTTCTCGTTCATGGCGACTGACAATTTGTCGCAGGCGCATTTTTTTTGATATTGTGTCGGTAATTAACCATTTAGTTCATAACCCATGTGCATCTGTCTGTTCCAGACGATGCGGCATCCGCCTGAGCTTCCTTCGTGGAAATCAGCGCTAGTGTTATGGGCTGGTTACCCTGAATTCCTTATCACTTTCATGCATCTATAGGGTCATGCGCCATGAATAAGTCTCAACCTGCGGCCACTGTCAGCCGTTGGCCAATCTGGATCGCCGCCTTGGGCGTGCTGGTCTTCGGCTTGCTGTTTATAGCGGGCGGCGGTTACCTCGCCACACTCGGCGGCAGCCTGTACTTCGTCCTTGCCGGTATCGGGATGCTCGTTGCTTCGGTGCTGATGTTTAAACGCCGTGTGGTCGGTGCCTGGCTGTTTGCAGCGGTGATGGTGGCATCGGTTATCTGGTCGGTCGCAGATGCCGGGCTGGTGTTCTGGCCACTGGTTTCACGGCTGTTTGCCCTGGCCGTATTGAGCCTGGTAGTGGCGTTGGCTTACCCGACGCTACGCAAGGCCAATGGCTTGCAGGGTAACGGTGGCTATACGCTGAGCGCTGCCCTTGCAGTGGCCATTGTTGTTGGTTTCTGGGGAATGTTTCAGCCCCACGCGTCGGTTGCACCTACAGGTGACGGCCCCGGCCTGACCAAGGTTGATCCAGCCAAAGCACAGAAAAACTGGGAACACTACGGTAATGACGAAGGTGGCAGCCGCTTTGCCGCACTGGACCAGATCAACCGCAGCAACGTATCCAAGCTGGTGCCAGCCTGGACTTACCACACTGGCGACATTGCGTTCAGCGATGGCAACGGCGCAGAAGACCAAATGACCCCGCTGCAAGTGGGCGACAAGGTGTTCATCTGCACCCCGCACAACAACATCATCGCGCTGGATGCCGACACCGGCAAAGAGCTGTGGAAGAACGAAATCAACGCCAAGTCGGCGGTCTGGCAGCGTTGCCGTGGCCTGGCTTACTTTGATGCGACCGCTGCCATCGCCGCCCCAACCGATGGCAGCACCCCGGCCGCTACCGTCAATGTGGCGCCGGGTGCCGCTTGCCAGCGCCGTCTGTTGACCAACACCATCGACGCCCGCCTGATTGCGGTTGATGCCGACACCGGCAAGTTCTGCGAAGACTTCGGAACCCACGGCCAGGTTGACCTGAAAGCCGGCCTGGGCGATGTGCCTGACTCTTATTACCAGCTCTCGTCCGCGCCGTTGATGGCCGGTACGACCGTGGTGGTGGGCGGTCGTGTAGCCGACAACGTGCAGACCGACATGCCAGGCGGCGTGATTCGGGGCTTCGACGTGGTCACCGGCGCCATGCGCTGGGCTTTTGACCCGGGCAACCCGCAAGACAAACAGGCTCCTGCTGACGGCAAAACCTACGTTCGCAGCACGCCGAACAGCTGGGCGCCGATGTCTTATGACCCGTTGATGAACACTGTTTTCTTGCCGATGGGCAGTTCGTCCACCGACATTTATGGTGTCGAACGTACCTCGCTGGATCACACCTATGGCGCCTCGATACTGGCACTGAACGCTACCACCGGTGATGAAAAGTGGGTGTATCAAAACGTCCACAATGACTTGTGGGACTTTGACCTGCCGATGCAGCCAAGCCTCATCGACTTCACCAAGGCCGATGGTTCTCAAGTGCCTGCCGTAGTGATCGGCACCAAGGCCGGGCAGATCTATGTGCTGGATCGCCACACCGGTCAGCCGCTGACTGAAGTGAAAGAAGTTCCGGTCAAGGCCTCGAACATCCCGAACGAACCCTACTCCCCAACCCAGCCAAAATCGGTGGGCATGCCGCAGATCGGCGCGCAAACGCTGACTGAGTCGGACATGTGGGGCGCCACGCCGTTTGACCAGATGCTGTGCCGTATCGCCTTCAAGAAAATGCGCTACGACGGCCTGTACACCGCGCCAGGTACTGACGTTTCGCTGAGCTTTCCGGGGTCGCTGGGTGGCATGAACTGGGGCAGCCTGTCGACTGATCCGGTGCACGGTTTCATCTTCGTCAACGACATGCGTCTGGGCTTGTGGAGCCAGATGGTGCCGCAGAAAAAAGACGCCAAGGCGTCTTCCGGTGGCGAAGCACTTAACACAGGCATGGGCGCTGTACCGCTTAAAGGTACGCCGTATGCCGTGAACAAAAACCGCTTCCTGTCCGTGGCCGGCATTCCATGCCAGGCGCCACCTTTCGGCACGCTAACCGCCATTGACATGAAAACCCGGAAAATTGCCTGGCAAGTACCCGTGGGCACTGTTGAAGACACGGGCCCAATGGGCATCAAAATGAAGCTGCCATTGCCAATTGGCATGCCAACTCTGGGTGGCACCCTCTCCACCCAAGGCGGCCTGGTGTTTATTGCCGGCACCCAAGACTACTACCTGCGCGCCTTCAACTCGGCCAACGGTGAAGAAGCCTGGAAGGCCCGCTTGCCCGTTGGCAGCCAAGGTGGCCCGATGACCTTTGTTTCGCCGAAAACCGGCAAGCAATACGTGGTGATCACCGCCGGTGGTGCACGCCAGTCGCCTGATCGTGGTGATTACGTGATTGCTTACGCGTTGCCCGACAACCAGTAAGGTGCTGTAAATAAAAACCCGCCTGAACAGGCGGGTTTTTATTGTCCGGCTCCCAAGGGTTTCCCTCGTAGCAGTTGCCGAGCTCCGCGAGGCTACGTTCGATTACGAAGCAATCGTAAATCCATAACTCCGGATATAACTGAAGGCTTACGACGGTTGCGCCGCCTCACGCAGCCTCGTAAAACTCGGCAGCTGCTACAACCCTTCTTTCGTCAACAACACCCGCGTAACGCGGCGTTCTTCGACTTCAACCACGGTCAGGCTCCAGCCTTCCCACGTCAGTTTGTCGCCAACCACCGGCAAACGGTCCAGCAAACTCATGACCATGCCGGCCAGTGTTTGATAATCATCCGTAGGCCTTGCAGTAAAGCCGGTATGCCGACTGATCTGGCTCAGGTTCAAGGCGCCACTGACCAAATACCCGTCCCCTTGCGCCACGATATTCGGACCTGCAATTTCGCTGGCGTCCGGCAGTTCACCGGCAATCGACTCAAGAATGTCGGTCATGGTCAGGATGCCGATAAAGTCGCCAAACTCGTTGATCACAAACGCAATGTGAGTCGACTCTTTGCGCATCTGCTCCAGGGCATTGAGGATGGTAAAGCTGTCCAGCAGGTTGATGGCCTTGCGCGCCATCGCCTCGAGGTCGGGTTTGTGACCGGCCAACAGTTCCTTTAACAGCTCTTTTTTGTGCACAAAGCCCAACGGCTCATCGATGCGCCCTTCCCTGATCAATGGCAATCTCGAGTACGAAGAATGCATCAGGGTGGTGCGGATCTGTTCCTCAGAGTCGGTCAGATCAATATGGTCAATCTCGGCACGCGGAGTCATCACTGTGCGAATCGGGCGTTCAGCCAATTGCAGCACACCGCTGATCATGATCCGCTCACGTCGATGGAAGACCTCTTCAGCCTCCCCGCCTTCAAGCATGTCGGCAATTTCCTCACCCACTTCATCCTCGTTCAGCTTACGGCCACCCAGCAGGCGCATCACCGCATGGGCCGTGCGCTCACGCATCGGCCGCAGGCCCTGCAAGCTGCGTTTGCGGCGCGAGCGGGCGACCTGGTTAAACAGCTCGATCAGGATCGAGAAACCGATGGCCGCATACAGATAGCCTTTAGGGATGTGGAAGCCCAAGCCTTCGGCCGTCAAGCTAAAGCCGATCATCATCAAAAAGCCCAGGCAGAGCATGATCACCGTCGGATGGCTGTTGACGAATTTGGTCAACGGCTTGCTGGCAATGATCATCAGGCCGATGGAGATCACCACGGCAATCATCATGACCGACAAGTGCTCAACCATGCCCACTGCTGTAATCACGGCGTCGAGGGAGAACACTGCGTCCAGCACCACGATCTGCGCAACGATCGGCCAGAACATGGCGTACACCGCATTCGACTTGCGCTCGGCAACGTGGCCTTCCAGTCGCTCATGCAACTCCATGGTCGCCTTGAACAACAGAAACAGGCCACCAAACAGCATGATCAAATCGCGGCCAGAAAAGGACTTTTCAAACACTTCAAACAACGGCTCGGTCAGTGTGACCATCCACGAGATGCTGGCCAGCAAGCCCAAACGCATCAACAGGGCCAGTGTCAGGCCGATAACCCGTGCTCGGTCGCGCTGCTCAGGTGGCAGCTTGTCCGCCAGAATGGCAATAAACACCAGGTTATCGATGCCGAGCACCAACTCCAGCACGATCAATGTCAACAGGCCAAGCCAGGCCGTGGGATCTGCAATCCATTCCATATCGGTTATTCAGCCTCTCGAAACATCGGGGTCAACAAATGACGCGCACAAGCATGCGAAGCGACGGGCGTATTGCCCGTGCCCAATAAATTTGGGAAACACGTGGGAGATTCAAGAGTGGCGGCTAAGCGCAAAACGGATGCGGGGTGCAAGAAAAAACTGGGAGGCTCCAGGAGGGTGTTCATATAGGCCTTGATGAAATTCGGGAGGCAATCCTACAGCGACTCCCGCATCAGTCAGCGCATATTGTTATTACAAGATTTTACATCGCCTGCTGCTCAACCTTCCTATGCCACTGCAAGCGACACATGCGATGGGCGTTAGCGATTATCCGGGCTGGATAATCGCAACGCTCATCATCGCCAGGCACGGTGCTAGCTCGAAGCCTTGGGGTGGGCGTGTTTTTTGGCGCCCACCAGCAACCACGCCAACATGCCGAACAACGGCACAAAGATCACCACGGCCACCCACATGCACCGGCTGTTCACCGGTGCATTGCTTCTCAGCACCCCGCGAATGGTCCATAGCTCCAGTAGCAGCAGAATGACGGCTAACACAGCCCAAAACGTAGGAATTTCCATACATCACCTCGCTAGTTATATAACTTTAGGCGGGCTGTAGGCGCGAGGGTTCATTAATTTTTCAAAATGCTTCGGCGGCTGGTGGGCATTACAGCGAAAAGCGGTCAGTTGCATTGCGTCGCTCGTTGTCATCGCGCATGTCATAGCTGACGGTAGTGGCAATGTTGGCGTGGTGGGCGAGTTTCTGAGCAATCGACACGTCATATTCCTCAATCACCCGCGTAATGAACGAGCGGCGAAAGTCATGGGGCATGATATCCACGCCCACCTGTTTACCGCGCTGCTTGGCGATGTAGTAAATCGCATGTTTGGTGATGCGCTCACGGGTGATGTGGCTGCCACGGCGAATCCGGTTGAACAAAAACGTGTCGTCGCTGACGCCTTCGGGCAGTTGCTCGCGGCGAAAATCGAGCCAGACCTGGAGCTTTTCGAAGGCCCAGGCCGGGGCGAACTTGATCAGCTCTTTGTTGCCTTTGCCCAAGACCTGCAAGCTGCGCTCAGCCATGTTGACCTGACGCAAGTCCATGTTCACCGACTCAGATTTGCGCATGCCCGAGCCGTACAGAATCGCAATGATCGCGGCATCCCTCAGCCCCTGAGGGCGCGGGTCCGCAGCGCAGACATCCATCAGCTCGCGGATCAACGTGCGGCGCAGGTTGCGGCCCTTGATCAGCCGCGAACCACCGCCCGCCTTGACCGCGCGAATTTTAAGCAGTTGATCCTGAGTGATCAGGCTCTGCTGCCAGGCCTGATTCATCACGCCGCGAATCGCATTCACATACAAAGACGACGTATTGGGCGCGTAACCATCGGTACGCAGGGCCGCCACCAACGCCGTGATATGCCCCGGCTGCAGTTGATGCCAGGGGAATTCCTCAATCGCGACATCATCGACGCCCAAACGATCAGCCGCGTCCTGCAGCACATAGCGCATGGTCTGGCGGCTGGACGCTGCCAACTGTTGCAGGTAAAGCGCTACAGGCGCTTGAACAAGCTGTAATGCTGCGGGGTCTTTAATCGACACAACCACTCTCGGTACGGGTTGAAACACGCCGTAATATAACCCAAACCTATAGATCCGACGCGCACTTATAGCCTTAGGCTGGCTCGCTGGATGCGCTACCGAGGGACGATGGCGGCGACCTTTTTAATTATTAAGATCAAAAGATCGCGAGGCGAGCTCGCTCCTACACGGTATAGGTGATGTGTTATTAATTTGTAACTGTCATATAACTGCCTTATTGAAACTTAAGTTTCAATGCACTCTTTCAAGTTGCTGAACACTCCCTGTACCGCCCGCACTTGCTGGTGTTTAACGTTGACTTGATATACCCGTCTCAGTAGATTGCATGGGCCGACTCAGTCGGCACTTTACTCACTCACAAAAGAAGCTAATGGACACAGTATCTAGTCGCTGCCCGGCCTGCGTGAAAACGCCTGACCGGGCGCCCAATCCAGACATTGACGGGACTCGCCTGCTGGGCGAGGTCAACTGCGCTAGAGCTTGACGCTCCAACGTAACGACCTCCCCGGCAGTTGTCCGGTTACGAGGTGTGTTATGACCTTTAAAGCCTTTGTTCTACCTGGCGTTCGCGCCTTTACCTCAAGCATGCGGGTTAAATTGGCCCGTGAGCCCGGCACTGCGCGCTCCGCCCGCATGCCCTTCTCATCCCCCGTTTTCGGCGCAAAACCTGCGCACCATCAGGTGCATTGGCGCGTCAGCCCTGCCACAGGTCAACTGGAGCAGCGCTGGAGCATGGCCGACCTTCAGGAGCCTCAGAGTCGCGCCTGGCGCTGACCACTGACAGGCCTTAGACCACTGTTGAATAACTGGAGTTCCCTATGGAAGAAGCCAGTAGCCACCCGCTGCGCAACTATTAAGTTAGTTGTTGTAGCGGGCATTTAAAGCGCACTTAAACACTTATTAAAACCGATCGCGATATCTGCGACTCGGCATACTTTGGCTCGTCTTGAATACGGCAAGCCAAGGTATGTTTTGTCGAGCGTTGGCGACAGGAGTATGACCATGAGCGCGGTAAAAAACAGCAACGTTCGAGACAAGAACAACGCGGGCGAAAACAGCAAATTGTCGATGCGCGCTGCACGGGAAGCGCAAAACGGCCTGGCCGCCACCCTGGCCAATGTCCGGGCCACCACGGATGGCCTGACCCTGCTAGATGCAGCTGATCGCCTGGAACATGAAGGCTATAACGAAGTGGCTCACGACAAGCCGCCTCACGCGGTCGTGCAGTTCATGATGGCGCTGCACAACCCTTTCATTTATGTACTGCTGACCTTGGGGGTTATCAGCTTCTTCACCGATTACTGGCTGCCTCTGCGTGACGGTGAAGAAACCGACCTGACCAAAGTCATCATCATTGCCTTGATGGTGGGCCTGAGCAGTTTTCTGCGCTTCTGGCAAGAGCACCGCTCGGCCAAATCCGCCGAAGCTCTTAAAGCCATGGTTCGCACCACGGCGACGGTATTGCGCCGTGAACGCGTTGGCGCACCCGCCAAAGTGCTGGAAATCCCTATGCGTGAACTGGTGGCCGGCGACATCGTGCAACTGTCCGCCGGGGACATGATCCCCGCCGACATACGCCTGATCGAATCCCGCGATCTGTTTATCAGCCAGGCAGTGCTCACCGGTGAAGCCTTGCCCGTAGAGAAATACGACACCCTGGGCAATGTGGCGCAAAAGTCGGCCTCCAACGCTGCGGCTGATCAAAGCAACCTGCTGGACCTGCCCAACATCTGCTTTATGGGCACCAACGTGGTCAGCGGTACGGCCCGTGCCGTGGTGGTCGCGACCGGCCCTCGGACTTACTTTGGTTCTTTGGCCAAGGCGATTGTCGGCTCGCGCTCACAAACTGCATTCGATCGCGGGGTAAACAGCGTCAGTTGGTTGTTGATCCGTTTCATGCTGGTGATGGTGCCGGTGGTGTTCTTCCTCAATGGCTTCTCCAAGGGCGATTGGGGCGATGCCTTCCTGTTTGCCCTGGCGGTGGCGGTCGGCCTGACCCCGGAAATGCTGCCGATGATCGTCAGTGCCAACCTGGCCAAGGGCGCCACCGCCATGGCCAAGCGCAAAGTCGTGGTCAAACGCCTCAATGCCATCCAGAACCTCGGTTCGATGGACGTGTTGTGCACTGACAAAACCGGCACCCTGACCCAAGACCACATCATCCTCGAGCACCATGTCGGCCCTGATGGCCAACGCGATGAATCGGTACTGGCGCTGGCCTGGCTCAACAGCTATCACCAAAGCGGTATCCGCAACCTGATGGATCAAGCGGTGGTGCAGTTTTCCGAGCGCGATCCAAAGTTCAAGCTGCCTTTTGCCTACAGCAAGGTCGATGAGCTGCCGTTTGACTTCGAGCGTCGTCGCCTGTCGATTGTGGTCAAGGACAACCGTGGCGATCACCTGCTGGTGTGCAAAGGCGCCGTTGAAGAAATGCTCGGCATCTCTACCCACGTGATGGAAGACGGTGTGCGTGTAGCACTTGATCCCGCGCGCCGCGCTGAACTGCTGGCACGGGCCACTGAATACAACGAGGACGGCTTCCGGGTACTGGTGGTCGCCACCCGCGACATCCCCAAGGCTAACGCGCAGAAGCAGTACACCACCCAAGATGAGCGCGACCTGGTGATTCGCGGCTTCCTGACCTTCCTCGATCCACCGAAAGAAACTGCAGGCCCGGCCATCCGTGCCCTACAAGACATTGGCGTGGCAGTGAAGGTACTGACCGGCGATAACGCGGTGGTCACCAGCAAAATCTGCCGTCAAGTTGGCCTTGAGCCCGGAACCCCGCTATTGGGGCCGGAAATCGAAGCCATGAGCGACGCAACCCTCAAGCACGAAGTCGAGCAGCGCACGGTCTTTGCCAAGCTCACACCATTGCAGAAATCCCGGGTGCTCAAGGCGCTACAGGCCAATGGTCACACCGTAGGCTTCCTCGGTGACGGCATCAACGACGCCCCGGCGTTGCGTGATGCGGATGTGGGTATTTCCGTGGACAGCGGTACTGATATTGCCAAGGAATCGGCTGACATCATCCTCCTGGAAAAGAGCCTGATGGTGCTCGAAGAAGGCGTGCTAAAAGGTCGCGAAACCTTCGGCAACATCATGAAGTACCTGAACATGACCGCCAGCTCCAACTTCGGCAACGTGTTCTCGGTGCTGGTGGCCAGCGCCTTTATCCCGTTCCTGCCCATGCTGTCGATTCACCTGCTGCTGCAAAACCTGATGTACGACATCTCCCAACTGGCACTGCCATGGGACCGGATGGACAAGGAGTATCTGCAAAAGCCGCGTAAATGGGACGCCAAGAACATTGGCCGCTTCATGATCTGGATCGGGCCAACCTCGTCGATCTTCGACATCACCACCTTTGCCCTGATGTGGTACGTGTTCAAGGCCAACAATGTCGACGTGCAAACCTTGTTCCAGTCCGGCTGGTTCATCGAAGGGCTGCTCTCGCAAACCCTGGTGGTGCATATGCTGCGCACCCGCAAGATCCCGTTCTTCCAGAGCAACGCCGCATGGCCGGTCATGATGATGACCCTCATTGTCATCGCCCTTGGCATCTACGTGCCGTTCTCGCCGCTGGGCACTCTGGTGGGCCTGGAACCGCTGCCATTGGCGTACTTCCCGTGGCTGGTCGCGACGCTGGTCAGCTACTGCTGCGTCGCACAACTGATGAAGACTATTTACATCCGCCGTTTCAAACAGTGGTACTGACGTAAAAAGCCGGGCTGACGCGGTTTCGCGTCAGCCCGGCCGTGTGTGTAGATGGCGTAAACATGAATGTTTGTTTTGTGGAGATTCCTCATGTCAGGAACCACTCTCTTGCTCAACTTGGCCGGTGCGATTGCACTGTTGCTGTGGGGCACTCATATGATTTCTACCGCGCTGCTGCGCGGTTTCGGCACCCAACTGCGCAACTGGATGGGGCGCAATCTGAATAACCGCTGGATGGCACTGCTATCCGGCATTGGCATCACCGGCGTGCTGCAAAGCAGCACCGCCGTGAGCATGATGGCCACCTCTTTTACCGCCGCCGGCACCTTGAGCCTGGCGCCAGCGTTGGCCGTGATGCTCGGCGCCAACATTGGCTCAACCCTGGTGGTGCAACTGCTGAGCTTCGACACGTCGCTGGCTACACCGATCATGCTGCTGGCCGGTTTTATCGTGTATCGCCTGCGCGACGACTCACGCTACGAAAGCATCGGCTGCGCGCTGATCGGGTTGGGGCTGATGCTACTGGCCTTGGGGCTGCTCAGTGCAACCCTGAGCCACATGGAGGCCACCTCGGTGTTTCGTGCAGTCATGCAAAGCCTGGATGGCGACTTGATCATAGCTGTCGTGGCCGCGGTGTTGCTGACCTGGCTGTGCCATTCAAGCGTGGCCGTGGTGCTGTTGATTGCTTCCCTGGCCGGAGCCGGAATGATGGCCCCGGTCACCGCCATGGCCTTAGTGCTGGGTGCCAACGTCGGCGGCGCGTTGCCCTCGGTACTCAGTGCCGGCTCAACCGTGGCGTGTCGTCTGCCCGTGGGGAACTTGCTGATTCGCCTGCTGGGGACAGTGCTGTTGTTGCCGTGGCTGCCGCTGCTGGCCGACCAACTGGCCCAGACCAACCTCGGCCCTGCGCACCTGGTGGTGTACTTGCATACGGCGTTCAACCTGGCGTTGGCAGTGCTGTGTATTGGCCTGATCGAGCCAATGGCCAACGGCCTGAGCCGCCTGTTCCCGCAACAAGAGCGGCCGGCAGACCCGGGTATGCCGCAGTACCTGGACGAAGCCGGGCTGGAAGTGGCCAATATCGGCCTTTCCAATGCCGTGCGTGAAGCGTTACGGCTGGCGGACATGGCGTCGCTAATGCTCAATCAGGTGCTGCAACTGTTCGAAAAGCCCGATCAAGCGGCTTTCGACAAGGTGCGCCAGCTGGACCACTCCGTGGATATGTTAAGCGCGGCGATTCGCGCCTATCTGGCGGACATAGGCCAGGAAGGCTTGAGCGACGATGACGCCGATCGCGCCCAGGAAATCCTCATGTTCGTGATCAACCTGGAGCATGCGGGCGACATCCTCATCAATCTGGCGCAACTGGCGATTCGCCGGGCCCGCCGTGGCGAACATTTCTCGACCTTTGAGATGCAGCACATCCAGGGCCTGCACTTGGCCTTGCTGGACAGCCTAAACCTGGCAATCACGGCTTTCTTGCGCGAAGACATAGCGGCGGCAAACAGGCTGGTGAGCCACAAAGAAATTGTCCGCCAGCTCGAAGCCCGCGCCAGCCGCGAGCACTTTCGCAAACTGCAAAACGACAAAACCGCCTGGGCCGAGTCAGGCGATATCTTCCAGCGTGTACTGCGCGACTACCGCCGCGTGCACCACCACATCGCCGCGTTGGGCTATCCAGTGCTCGAGCGCAACACCCCGGACACCCTTAACCTGTAGGAGTGGCCGCCCCGTCTTCGACGCCGCGCTGTCGCGCATCAAACAGGACAGCGAATATCGTCAGCATCCCCCAATTGGTTCCCTCTCCTTCGGGAGAGGGCTAGGGTGAGGGATGCTCTTAGATCAAGATCAAAAGATCGCGAGGCAAGCTCGCTCCTACAGGGCCTTAGGAATCAATCACTTATTTTGTGTTTGATCAGAACGAGCTCGCCTCGCGATCTTTTAATCTTCTGAAAAGATCGCAAGGCAAGCTTTACAGCGTTGCCCGCAGTTTAAGTGGATCCACCAGCCCCGCTGCTATCGCCATGCCCACCAGGTCCGGCAAGTGCTCGGCCTGCATGCGCTTCATCACGCGGGCGCGATACAGGTCGATGGTTTTTACACTCACCGCCAATTGCTCAGCAATTTCACGGGTGGTGTAGCCCTTGACCAGCGGCAACAACACATCGCGCTCACGGGGTGTCAGGCTGAGCAAGCGGGCCTCTAGCTCCGTTAACTCCTGACTGGCGCTTTGCCGCGCATTACCGCCGCTCAAGGCCTGCTGCACACTGTCGAGCAGCAACTGCTGGTTGTAGGGTTTCTCGATAAAATCATGGGCGCCCGCCTTGAACGCACGAACCACAATGGGTACATCGGCGTGGCCACTGACAAAAATCACCGGCAGGGTTAACCCGCGTTCCTGTAACGCTTGCTGCACATTCAGGCCGCCCATGGCGGGCATGCGGATATCCAGTACTACACAGGCGTTAAGGGCCGGATCCACGGCGTGCAAAAAAGCCTGACCACTGGTGAAGGGCACTGCATTCAGGCCGACCGACTCCAATAACCAGACAGTTGAATCAAGCATGCCCTGATCGTCATCGACGACGTAGACCACGTGGTGCTGCGGGGTTGTCATGGCTTAATTGCTCTCTTCTTGTTGTGGGGTGATGGCCATCAGTGGCAGGCGGCAGCACATGCGCAGCCCGTGGGGTTGCGGCTCGGCGTCAAGCTCGCCGCCCAAGCCCTCAATGATACTGCGGCTCATCGACAAACCCAGCCCAAGCCCTTCGGCCTTGCTGGTGTAAAACGGGGTGAACAGTTGCTCAAATTGTTCGGCCGTGACGCCGGGGCCCTGATCCTCGACGCTGATGCTTAACTCGCCAGCACGCTCGGTCTGCACGCTTATACGGATGCGCGAAGGCTGCCCCGGCTGCTGCTCGCAATTGGCGTCAATGGCATTGCGCAACAGGTTGAGCAACACCTGCTCCAGCAACACCCGGTCGGCATACACAAGCGGCAGAATGGCCGGCAACGCCTGCTCAATCGTCACCTGTCGCTCACGGGCTTCCCACGCGCACAGGTTCACCGCTTGGCGCACCACTTCACTGACGTCCAGCGCTTGCAATGTGCGCCGCCCCTTGCGTAAAAAACCGCGCAAACGCTTGATCACTTGCGAGGCATGGCCGGCATGCAGGGTAATTCGTTCCAACCCTTGAGCGACACGGGTTGCAGCGTCGGGGGTGGTGGCCAGGTTTTGCAGATAACGCTGGCTGGCATTCGCATAATTCATCACCGCGGCCAGCGGCTGGTTGATTTCGTGGGCGATGCCGGACGCCAGCTCCCCCAGGGTTACCAGCCGGGCGGTATGGGCCAGCTCATCCTGATGATGACGCTGCTGGGCTTCACGCAGTTCGCGCTCGCGCATGTCACGGGCCACCAGTGAGAAAAACCGTTCACCCGAGGTGGCGCGATGGGCCAGCAGCAATAAAGACACCGGCACTGAGGGTTCGCCATTCAACGGCTGCAGACGGGCCTCACTGCTCCACAAGCCGTGTTCTTCAGCACTGCGCCATCCCACAGACTGCAGTTGCGCCAAATCGCCAGCACTTAAAAAATCCGCCAGCGAAATCACGCTTTTCCCACACGATAAACCGAGAATTCGCTTTGCCGCCGGGTTGAGATAAGACACCCCGCCCGCCGGATCAATAAACAGCACCGGGTCAGGATTGACCTCGACCACTTCAGCCAAGCGCCGCTTGTTTTCTTCCGCCTGAATGCGCGCGGTGATGTCTCGCGACACACTGACCACCTCAACCACCGCGCCGGTATAGGTTTCGCGAATTGCCCGGCTGGCGGTTTCAAACCACAGGTAATGCCCGGCTTGATGGCGAATCCGGTAGGTCATGGTGTGGTAACCATCGAGCTCAAGTGCATCACGGGCCTGGCGCAACACCTGGGCCAGGTCATGCGGGTGAAACAAACGCTGTGCGCGGCTGCCGCGCAGTTGCTCGGGCCAGTAGCCGAGCAACGTCCAGGAGGCTGGCGAGGCATCGAGAAAACGCCCGTCCGGGGTATGCCGTGAGATAAGGTCGGTGGTGTTCTCGGTAATCAGCCGGTAAAGGCGCCGGGCCTTGGCCGCTTCACGCCCGGCCAGCAGTTCATCACTCGCCTCCCGGCCACGGGCCACGACACACTGGCGTTCAGGTATCGGTATCAGCGTCCACAGCCACAGGTGTTGCGCAGACTGCGCCTGGACCTGCTCAATCGCCCGCCCTTGTTGCAGGCAGGCGCGTACCAGCTCATCGATATTGCCCGGTAGCCACTTGCGCACCTCGGCCAGTGGTGTGCCAGCCAGCAGCCGTGACAGTGCCTGGTTGACCGTCAGCGGCGCGCCAGCGGCGTCAAGGACTACTGAAGGTTGCGGGTCATAGGTGAGCAGCGAAACAGGCATGGGACATCCGCAGGTTAAGTCACGCTTCAATATAGAACAAATACTATATTGCTTAGGTATTACTTCCACATCAAATACAAACTGAGCTATAACTCAGACCGGACATAAAACTGACCCTCTCGACAGCATAAGAGCGGGCAGCCATTAGAGCTAACAATCAGCCACCGGAATGACCATCATGTCGATTTTTGAGCAGGGGCTTGAGCCTACTGCCGTCAACCATATTGCCCTGTCGCCTCTGAGTTTTATCGAGCGCACAGCCAGCGTCTACCCCGACTACCCCGCCGTTATCCACGGTTCCATTCGCCGCACCTGGGCGCAAACCTACAGCCGTTGCCGTCGTTTGGCCTGCGCGCTGGCCGGGCGCGGGATCGGCAAGAACGATACCGTCGCCGTGATGCTGCCCAATATTCCTGCCATGCTCGAAGTGCATTTCGCCGTGCCCATGGTCGGCGCCGTGCTCAATGCCCTGAATGTGCGCCTTGACGCCGAAGCCATCGCCTTCATGCTGGCCCATGGCGAGGCCAAGGTACTGATTGCCGACCGCGAATTCCATGAAGTGATCCACGCGGCAGTGGCCATGCTTGATCATCCACCGTTGATCATCGACGTGGATGACCCCGAGTACGGTGAGGGTCAGCCAGTCAGCGCGCTGGATTACGAAGCGGTACTTGCCGAAGGCGACCCGGACTACGATTGGCAATGGCCCGCAGATGAATGGCAAGCCATTGCGCTCAACTACACCTCAGGCACCACCGGTAACCCCAAAGGTGTGGTCTATCACCATCGGGGCGCTTACCTCAACTCTCTGGGCAACCAGATGGTCTGGGCCATCGGCAATCACCCGGTGTACCTGTGGACCCTGCCGATGTTCCACTGCAACGGCTGGTGCTACCCCTGGATCATCACCGCGCTGGCCGGGGTGCATGTGTTCTTGCGCCGGGTCGACCCGCAAAAAATCCTTACCTTGATTCGTGAACACCAGGTTACCCACCTGTGCGGCGCACCGATTGTGCTCAATGCACTGGTGAACATGCCGGAATCAGCCAAGGCAGCTATCGATCACCCGGTTAACGCCATGGTCGCAGGCGCGGCGCCCCCGGCCAAAGTGATTGGGGCAGTGGAAGAAATGGGCATCAAAGTCACCCACGTGTATGGCCTGACCGAGGTCTATGGCCCGGTGACCATCTGTGCCTGGCATGACAAATGGGACGAACACACCCTGGCCGAACGCGCCCAGATCAAATCTCGCCAGGGCGTGCGCTACCCCACGTTGGAAGGCGTGATGGTGGCCGACCCGAAAACCCTGAAGCCTACCCCGCGTGACGGCGAAACCATGGGCGAGATATTCATGCGCGGCAACACGGTGATGAAGGGTTACCTGAAAAACCCCAGCGCCAGCGCAGAGGCGTTTGAAGGCGGATGGTTCCACACCGGCGACCTGGCCGTGTGCCACCCGGACGGTTATGTGGAAATCCGCGACCGCCTCAAAGACATCATCATCTCCGGTGGCGAAAACATCTCCACCATTGAAGTTGAAGGGGTCTTGTATCGCCATCCAGGCGTCATGGAAGCGGCCGTGGTGGCGCGCCCCGATGAAAAATGGGGCGAAACCCCTTGCGCGTTCATCACCCTGAAGGCCGACCACCAGCAGGTGCGTGAAGCCGACATCATTACCTTTTGCCGCGAGCATCTGGCCGGGTTCAAAGTCCCGCGTACCGTGGTCTTCACCCTTCTGCCCAAGACCTCCACCGGCAAAGTCCAGAAATACGTACTGCGTGACATGGCCAAAGCCTTGTAACCCTCCATTTGTGTAAATGTTTGACGAGGTTTTGTGATGCCTGAATTCAATGCCCCGCTGCGTGACATGCGCTTTGTGCTGCACGAAGTATTTCAAGCGCCAGCACTTTGGGCGCGCCTGCCCGCTCTGGCCGAGCACGTTGATGCCGACACTGCTGATGCGATCTTGCAAGAAGCGGCCAAAGTCACCAGCCAATTGATCGCCCCTCTTAACCGCAGTGGCGACGAAGAAGGTGCGCAATGGCACGCGGGCAAGGTCAGCACGCCACAAGGGTTCAAGGCGGCCTATGACACCTATATTGAGGGTGGCTGGGTCGGCCTGTCAGGCAACCCGGACTTTGGCGGGCTGGGCATGCCCAAGATGCTCGCCGTGCAATTTGAAGAAATGCTCTACGCCGCCAACTCCAGTTTTGCCCTGTATTCGGCGCTGACAACCGGCGCCTGCCTGGCCATTGACGCTCACGCCAGCACGACGCTTAAAGAAACGTACCTGCCGCCGATGTATGAAGGTCGCTGGGCAGGCTCGATGTGCCTCACCGAAGCCCATTCCGGCACCGATCTGGGGCTTATCCGCACCCGTGCCGAACCCCGGGCCGACGGCAGCTTCAGCCTCAGTGGCAGCAAGATTTTCATCACCGGTGGCGATCAGGACCTGACCGAGAACATTGTCCATCTGGTCCTCGCCAAACTGCCGGACGCGCCGGCCGGGCCGCGTGGTATTTCGCTGTTCCTGGTGCCCAAGGTGCAGGTCAATGCCGACGGCATGCTGGCTCACGCCAATGCCGTGAGCTGCGGTTCTATCGAACACAAAATGGGCATCAAGGCGTCCGCAACCTGCGTAATCAACTTTGACGGCGCCCAAGGCTGGTTGATCGGCGAAGCCAACAAGGGCCTGGCGGCCATGTTCACGATGATGAACTACGAGCGCCTGTCCATCGGTATTCAGGGCATCGGCTGTGCCGAGACCTCATACCAAAACGCCCGTACCTACGCCCGCGAACGCCTGCAAAGCCGGGCGCCGACCAGTGCAGTAGCGCCCGACAAAATGGCCGACCCGATCATCGTTCACCCCGATGTGCGGCGCATGCTGCTGAGCATGAAAGCCATGACCGAAGGCGGCCGTGCGTTTGCCAGCTATGTGGGCCAGCAACTGGACCTGAGCAAGTACTCAACGGATGCGCAAGAGCAGCAGGACGCCGTAGCACTGGTGGCTTTACTGACGCCGGTGGCCAAGGCCTTTTTCACTGACACCGGGCTCGACAGTTGCGTACTGGGCCAACAAGTGTTTGGTGGCCACGGCTATATTCGTGAATGGGGACAAGAGCAATTGGTGCGCGATGTGCGTATCGCGCAGATTTACGAAGGCACCAATGGTATTCAGGCGCTGGACTTGCTGGGCCGCAAAGTGATTGCCAATGGCGGCGTAGCGCTGCGTTTGTTCACCGCACAGATCCGCGAGTTTGCCGCGCAACCGGGCAAGCCTTACCAGCACCAACTGTTACAAGCGGTGCAACGGCTTGAAGACTTGAGCGACTGGCTGCAAGCGCAAGCCAAGGTCAACCCCAATGAAATCGGCGCAGCTTCGGTTGAGTATCTGCAGGTCTTTGGCTATGTGGCATACGCCTGGTTGTGGGCGCGCATGGCAGATGTTGCCCAGGGCTCCCTTGAGGCGGATCCGGCGTTCTATACGGCGAAACTGGCCACGGCGAGATTCTATTTCAAGCGGCTTTTGCCACGCATCGACAGTCTGGAACAGTCGATACGCGCGGGCAGCGAATCACTGTTTGAACTGGACGCTGCGAGCTTTTAAGAGGCCCACTGAAAACGGCGGCCCTTTCGAGGCCGCCGTTTACGGGTTAGAGACTCAATTCATCCAGCACCAGCACCTCACGGTGCTCCAGCAAGTCCGCAACGGCCTTGGCCATCGCTAAATAGTGTGGCGTTGTTTTGTGGTGCTCGATGGCCGCCAGATCTTTCCAGCCTTCGATAAACACAAAGCGCTGCGGATCGGTACGGTCAATATGCAGATCGTAGAACGTGCAGCCTTCTTCTTTGCGTGAGCCTTCCACACACGCCAGCAGCGCTTGTTTGACGGTCGTTTCTTGACCGGCCTTGGCGCGCAATACAGCAACGATTTTGATGATGTTGGACATTTCGGCTTCCTGGGAGTGGTGTTCTTGAACACGCCAACCCTACTACGGCACAGAGACAGAAACATCTGTAGCGTGCAAAAAATTGGCCGCCAAGAACACCTTCAAAGGATTAGCGGGCCGCCTGGCTGGCCAGACGGCTTACGATGTCATCCTTGATTTTCAGCCGCTTCTCCTTGAGCGCCAGTAACACTTCATCAGTCACACCCAGCGCACTGGGCGCCTCGGCCTCTACCACCTGCTTGTCAGCCACTGTGTATTTCTCAATTAACGCAGCCAAGTGCGGGTCTTGACCTTTAAGCGTGTCGAGAGCCTCTTTGGAGAAGCCCAAATCCAATGGCAAATCATGTTTGACTGGCATAGATGCACCTCATTGAACGTTTCGGTGACGGTTTCAGACTCTGAGGATGAGCCTGCGCAAAAGGTTCCATCCGTGATGAACCCACTACAGCAATACCACGCATCCGGGCAGTGAGAAAGCCGCGCTTGTCTTTCTGTCAGCGAGCAATGAATGTGTACATAAAGCAATAGCCCCCCACACTGTCCTCTCCCGAAGGAGAGGAAACCGATTGGGGGATACTGAAGATACTTGATGGCCCAGGAGGCACCGTTTATGAATGGCTGCTCCAGAACAGCGCGGCGGCCGCTACCAGGATGACCAGGAAAAGAATGGCCCACGCATCGACTTTGCTGCTGGTTTTACGCACTTTCATTTGAGTTCTCATCGCATCGCCTTTTTTCGGTTTTATGGGTGAATGCTTAGAAGAATGTCTCTAAGTAAAGACCCGCAATACCCTTTGTACAAGTAAGTGATTGAGAATCAGCCTCTTATAGTCGCTTTGGTTCTTTGCATATGCTTAAACATCACTTTTGCGCATAACTACAAACTGGTATCTTGCGACCGCTCCGTGGGGAGTGCGCGGCCGTGCGCGCAGATAAGCTGTAAGCAGCCTGAGAACAGGACCTATATGTACGTATATGACGAGTACGATCAGCGGATCATCGAGGACCGCGTAAAGCAGTTCCGAGATCAAACCCGACGCTACCTGGCAGGGGAGCTGAGCGAAGAAGAGTTCCGCCCTCTGCGCCTGCAAAATGGCCTTTATGTCCAGCGTTTTGCCCCAATGCTGCGGGTTGCCGTGCCGTATGGCCAGTTGACTTCGCGTCAAGCGCGAATGATGGCAAAGATTGCCCGCGACTACGACAAAGGCTACGCCCACATCAGTACCCGCCAGAACGTACAGTTCAACTGGCCGGCTCTCGAAGACGTGCCCGATATTCTGGAAGAACTGGCGACCGTGCAAATGCATGCCATTCAGACCAGCGGTAACTGCCTGCGTAACGTCACCACCGACCAGTTCGCCGGTGTGGCGGCAGATGAGCTGATTGACTCGCGCCCATGGTGCGAAATCGTTCGTCAGTGGACCACCTTCCACCCGGAATTCGCCTACCTGCCACGCAAGTTCAAAATTGCGATCAATGGCTCGGCGTCTGACCGTGCCGCCATCGAAGTTCACGACATCGGCCTGGAGCCTGTGTTCAACGAAGCAGGCGATCTGGGCTTCCGTGTACTCGTGGGTGGCGGCCTGGGCCGTACGCCGGTGGTCGGCGCATTCATTAATGAATTCCTGCCGTGGCAAGACTTGCTGAGCTACCTTGAAGCCATCCTGCGTGTTTACAACCGCTATGGCCGTCGTGACAACAAGTACAAGGCCCGGATCAAGATCCTGGTAAAAGCCCTGACGCCTGAAGTCTTTGCTGAACGCGTTGAGGCCGAAATGGTTCACCTGCGTGGCGGCTCGACCACGCTGACCGAAGCGGAAGTTCAACGGATCGCCAAACACTTCGTTGACCCGGCTTATAAAGCCCTGCCTGACTTCGGCGCTGAACTGGCCGAGCTGGACAAGCAGCATCCAGGCTTTGCCCGCTGGCGCAGCCGCAACACCCTGGCCCACAAAAAGCCGGGTTATGTTGCCGTTACCCTGTCGTTGAAACCCACCGGTGTTGCGCCGGGTGACGTGACCGACAAGCAGTGGGACGCGATTGCCGATATGGCCGACCGCTACAGCTTCGGGCAGTTGCGCACCTCCCACGAGCAGAACATCATCCTGGCCGATGTTGAAGAAGGCCAGTTGTTCACCATGTGGGGCGAGTTGCGCGAACAAGGCTTCGCCACGCCGAACATTGGTTTGCTGACCGACATGATCTGCTGCCCGGGCGGTGACTTCTGCTCGCTGGCCAACGCCAAGTCGATCCCGATTGCCGAATCGATCCAGCGCCGTTTTGAAGACCTGGACTACCTGTTCGACATCGGTGAGCTGGACCTCAATATTTCCGGTTGCATGAACGCTTGTGGTCACCACCACGTCGGTCATATCGGTATTTTGGGCGTGGACAAGAAAGGCGCTGAGTTCTACCAGGTGTCGCTGGGCGGTAACGCCAGCCGTGATGCCAGCCTGGGCAAGATCCTTGGCCCATCGTTCGCACAAGATGACATGCCGGATGTGATTGAAAAGCTGATCGACGTCTATGTTGAAAAACGCAATGAAGATGAGCGTTTTATCGACACTTACCAACGTATCGGCATCGACCCTTTCAAGGAGCGCGTCTATGCAGCGAATAATTAAGAACAACGAGGTTATCGACGAAACCTGGCACTTGCTGCCAAAGAACGCAACCTTCGACGGTATTTCCAACTGTGACGACCTGATCGTTCCGCTGGCATTGTGGCGCGAGCATGCTCACGCCCTCAAAGCCCGTGACGGCGGCCTAGGTGTGTGGCTGGACAGCGATGAAGAAGCCGAAGAGATTGGCCAGGACGTTGAGCACTTCCAGGTGATTGCCCTGAACTTCCCGGCGTTCACCGATGGCCGCAGCTACTCCAACGCCCGTCTGCTGCGCGACCGCTATGGTTTCAAAGGTGAGTTGCGCGCCATTGGCGATGTACTGCGTGACCAGTTGTTCTATCTGCACCGTTGCGGCTTTGACGCGTTTGCCATTCGCGCTGACAAAGACCCGTATGAAGCACTTGAAGGCCTGAAAGATTTTTCGGTGACCTACCAGTCTTCATCCGACGAGCCGATGCCTCTGTTCCGTCGTCGTTAAGCACAGCGTGACAGCCCTGAGCGAACCTCAGGGCTGTTTACGTAGCGCTTAAATGTCTGGTGATTGTGTTTCGCCCGGAACAACCGGCGCTTGCACAACGTTAGTTTTCAATTCCATTTGGGTCAGTTGCTCTATAACGTCCGCAATGGCCTTTTTGCGCTCTTTGCCCACCCTTTCAGCCTCTTGACGGTATTCATCACTGCTGAGCGTAGCTCGCTTTGAGTACACCTCATCCAGCATCTCTTGATACTTGCTCATAACGGCTGTGAACGACTCCGGCGTTTTTTTCTGTAAGTAATCACTCCAGAATCCTTGCCCGGAAATTGAATGCACCAGCGCCGGCACTTGCTCTTGATCAAGCACATAACGCTTTGCGGTATCGAGATCAGTTGCTGATACGTTGGCAATATTGCCAAAGCGCATACTGGTTGGGCGTGCGGGCAACTCCAGCGGGCTGGCCAGATTGACGTGATAAAACATCTGGATCTCCAACGGGTCAAGACGGCGTATCTGCTGCTCTACACTGCCAGGGCTTAGCAGCTCTGCCAGTCTCATACCCTCTGCGCTCTCCAGGCGATAGGCAACCCCTTGCTGCTCTACCGCTGACATGTCCGCCAATGGCCTCGAAGCCAAATCCGGATTTGTCGCATCAACCAATTCTTGCAGTTGCTGCACATACTCGCTCTGCGTGGCGTGGATGGTAGCAATCCGCGCCTTGATAATGCTCAGCACATGCTTGTTGAGCATTTCGATACGAAACAACCCGCGCGCCAGCTTGAGCATTGCGCTCTCGCCTTGCTCCGAGTGCTCAGCCAGAAAAACCAGATGTTCCAGCTCCAGCTCTGCAAACACCATTGCAATGCCGTCACCACAGGTACTTAAGTGTCCAGCCATTGAAAAAAGACGACTGCGCAATTCGGTGCTGTCGTTGGCGGCTTTTAACAGCTTCCAGACACGCAGAGTCAAATCCGCCCGTGCGTTGGCAAATTGCGATGACGTACTCAGATCTTCAATGACCGCGAAAAATTCACCGGCACCTGGCTCACGCAGCAAAGCGTTCCACACACTGCTTTGCTCAGCAGTAGGCTCAACAGCCCAATGCTTGATCCCTTGTATTCGAGACACATGTTGACGTACATCCACCATGCCCAGGGTAATTTGCTGGCTATCGCGGTAAAGACCTAAACGTCTGATGGAGTCAGGGGTCAAAGGGTTGTCATGCAAAGAAGTCACACGATTAATCGAGCCCATTGACTCGGTCAAAATGGTACTCGGGATAAAACTGATAGCGTTGTTACGCAGGTCCAGCGTCTGCAGGTTTTCCAGTGTTTCTATACCTGTTGGCCACTGGCTCAACCCGGTGTAACGCAACATCAAATGCTGCAGGTTTGGCATCTGCTGCACATAGAAACTGCGGCCCAAAGGATTACCGGTCAGCACCAGTGATTTGAGTTTTGTCTTCGCCGCCAAGACGGCTGCACTCTCAGGGGTCAATACAATTTGATTGTTGCGCAGATTCAAATGTGTCAGCTCTGGCATGGCGGCAATAGAGGCCGGAAGCTCAGTCAACTGGGTGGTGTTGAGGGAAAGATGGCGCAGTTCTGTGAACTTCAGTAAAAAACTCGAGGGTACGGTGCTCGTGGTGTTGGACAGATGCAACGAGTGAATATGCCGAAAATCCGCCTCAAGAGGCGGTAAGGCATCCACTGGCCAACCGTTGAGATCCAGTTCGTAGCCAGCGACCCCATCCAGACTGATCGGCGTACTCAATCTGCGCCAAGCGCGAATCAGCGCCCGGCTCATGGCTCGTTTGGTTTGGACGGAGACCAAAGTGCACTGCCCTCTGAACGGATAGCTCCAGACACTGGCCTCTTCCCAGTCCTGTAACGTCTTGCGCAGCAGATCCAGCTCGGCTTTAAGTCTCACCAATTCACTAGCAGCCTGAATCGGCGTTTGCTGCAAGCGGTATAAATAATGTCCTATCTGGGTTTCCGACATGTTTGGGTAAATATCTTGAACCAACTCTTTTAATGCCAGCGGTTTGCTTGCGTCGAGCTGATGTCCGGACCGGCCTCCTAACGTGTAACCCATCCGCCCATCGGCCAGGCGCATGGGGGATTTAAACCAGGGTTTTATAGGTTGCATGCCCAATGCGCTTGCTGAGCTATCACGTTGCTTGGCTGCCAGCATGGCAACGCGTGACATGAAGTCTGAATAAGACAGGGTTGTGCCTGAGTTAAGCCCATTACGTTCGTTGTCCGTCAGCGATTTAAACACGCACGCCGTCAAATCCGGGCTGGTGAACGGTTGCCCCGCGCTTGTCCCGGAAAACTCATAAAGTTCGCCTTTTTTAAAAATCTCGCGCCTTGACGATCCGGTCTCGCCTTCAATGACAATTATTTGCTCGTTGTTCAGGCTGCTGCGCACTGAAATAGTCACCTTCTTTGGCCAGCCAGGCAGCTGCGCGATGGTTTTCCAGGCTAACGTTTGGCTGTCAGCGCTGCTCAACGCTTGGCAAGCGATCCCTTCAATTGCACGGTTTAAACGCAGCCTTTGCGCATAGATACGCGCCTCCTCAGCAGCACGCAGGGGTATGTGAGCACGGTAGGTGAGCGCAGACAGCTCATCCTGCGTCAGATGACTGACCAATTCTTCAAGCACATTTACCGGCAAGCCTGGAAATTGCTTGCTGATATTTTTTAGCGCGGGTTCAAGAACTGTGTCCGCTGCATAAAGGCTTGAAACCAGTGTGCGTTGGCTTGTGCGCGCCAGACTGCCTAATTTACGCGCCAGCACCAACGACTGCGCCTGCGTCCCTGTTACGGACTCCCCCAGCAATGTTTCGATCTGCGTCGCAGAGAGCGTCTCTAGTGTTGCGTCAAGCAACTCGCCCTTATTAATGCGCGCCTGACTGATTTCCGTCCTTGAATAGGCTCTTTCAGGGCTCACACCGAAGTCCTTGAAGGTTCCTCGCGGTAAGTCAACCACCCTCAGCCCCTGGCCTGTTGGCCAGCCGGACAACTGTGGTAACAGCTCAAGTTGCATCGGCGCGAAATCTGAAGTGGCATACACACCCTTAAGCATCTGCGACGAAAAATACTCAATTTGCTGACTTAATCGCATACGTTTGATGCAATCTGCCAACAAAGGCGGCCTTGGCAGCGTGTCGATGTACACCGCGCGCAACTCCCCCTCAGTTGTGCCGGTCAGTAACAGAATCAACTCGGCGGTCGCATCGGAAAATAGCTCTGTATCAGGGCCCAGACGCTTGAATAGCTTCAAGCGCGACCATTGCATCGGCGCATCAAACTCATGAGTCCAGGCCCCGCTACCGTTATGTCTCAGCAGGGGGCTATAGCCATCCGGGTTTCGTACCGGATCAATCGACATATACCCCTTACTGACGTCCCCTTGAACTTGATAGACCTTTTGCTCAAGTTGGAGGTACTTCACGCCCTCTAAATGGTAGAGCCCTTGAGCATCAGGCTTGAGCCCGGTCAAGATTTCTGGCCGACGCTCATAGGGCTTCAGGTCCGCTTTCCACAAACGTTTTTGACCATTACTGCGGGTAATTTGCGTCAGACGGTTGACCATAGTTGATGAACTTAACGACTTGGCAACACCTGGCACGGCGACCATTGAAAGGTTCTGCGCAACATCAAACAGGTGTTCAAGCGCAGCCACTTTGTCGTTACGCTCCCAGGCCTCAATGCCTTCGAAGATATCTGCCCCTAGCTGCACGACGCCAAACAGCAACATGAATTCGCCCACCACAGGCACAAACCCCAATGCCAGCGTCAGGGCGCTCAACCCTGCGTTCCACAAGGCGGTCTGCCGTTCAAGACGTGATTTGCTGTCTTCGTCTGCCGTCGGTATGACCAACAGGCGAGCGTCATCTTTAATCTGCGCCAGTTGTAACTCCCAGGACTTTTCAAAGGGGTTGCTCAACTGCGCAATCACCTCACATTCATTGAAGATTGCAGGCTCGTAAATAATAGGGGGGCGGAGTAATAACAGAGAGTCCCAGGCGACCTTTTTAAGATCTGTTCTTCTGATGAATTCGGCGCGATGACGCAAAGGCACCAACTTCATAAAGTAGTCGGCAAACTCACGTTGCGTGAGCCATTCGCGCAGTTCAACCTTGAATTTGTCGATGTCATCAAACGCATAAAAGGCCCGTTGCGGCGCTTGTGGCATGTACACGATACAGCGTTGCCTTTGACCCGCAGGAAGTTTATCTGGCCATAAGACAATCACACCGGCGACTTCAAACCCCATGAGCTTTAATGTGCTGTGAAGGTTGGGGATGGTTTGCACAGCGACATTGTGGTTCAGCAGTGTCGCCTGTATGAAATCATAGTGCTCGACCGTCACATGGTTTTTCATATAAGCCACTTGCAACTCCGTCACGAATTCAAGTCGCTTATTTGACACAAGCATCGACTTCAGTTTGAACCCTTTAGAGCGTTGATCCGTTATTGCAAACGCGTTATCAACGGGCGTGAACACACTGCCCAAATGGTCTTGATACTTTTTGCCCAAATTGAGCTCACGGCAAATACGCGCAAATTTTTCGGGCTCGTATTCAGGCAGATCAACCAACACATTTTTTTGCACCCCATAAATAGCAGTGCCCGTGTCAAATCCGCCTTTGACTGTTTCAGCCACCTCAAAATTCTGCAAAGCAGCCTGTAGCAGATCATGATGGCTGGTACTGGAAACCAGATTGACCTCCAGCGAACTGGGTATCAATGACTCCGGCAGCAGGAACTTGGCCAGACTATCAACCAGCTTGGTTTGCTGATTCGAAATAAACAAAACCGCATTGCTTAACAACCGGACCTGTTTAAAACCATGGCTTTTGGGGTTGATCGTTGTCCAGCCATTGGCAACCAGGGCGGCCTTTAACAAAGGCTCAGCAAACTGCTCTATCGGCTTGATGTCAGCAAATACTTTGGCAATCTCGGCTTGGGTCGTATGCCATTCCAGCATGGTCTTGCGTAACGTGTCACGCATCAACACCGACGTGTCTTTAAACCACGCAGGTATTTGTTTCGCGATTAAATCCTCATGGAGGTGCTGTACTTCGAGGTTGCCCCATTGGCTGGCTGTCAGCGGTTTCTCTTGAGCGGTAGACGTTTCGGGCAAGTCACGTGCATCTGTCATGGCATTAGCCTTCATCAGAAGTAGGGACTTCAGCTTATAGACAGCGCACGTATAAATTTAATGGAATAACTGATGACTAACTACTTAAATGCAACTGCAATTCGAGGGAAACCACTACATAAATAACGCACATTTAACAAACCCCCGATTGCGGTAATAAAACCGCAACCGGGACGCTAGTTACCAGAAACGCTGTTGGGTCAAACGGCTCCACAACGAATCAGCGACGCGCTCAGCTGAGTGGCTGGCAGCGAGCCCTACTCGCTCTTGCAAGCTTTTGCGCTGAACATAATGCAAGTGAAACAGCTGCGCTTGTTTGGCACGCTCAGACAAGTATTCATCGCTGGTTTTCAACTCATCAACCAGCAACTTGTCCACCGCGGCCACACCCAGCCAGACTTCCCCGGTGGCAATCTGATCAATCTCCAACTGCGGGCGGTACTCGGCCACGAAGTTCTTGAACAATTGATGAGTGATATCCAGGTCCTGCTGGAACTTTTCACGGCCTTTTTCGGTGTTCTCACCGAATACCGTTAACGTGCGCTTGTACTCCCCAGCGGTGAGTACTTCGTAATCAATGTCGTGCTTTTTAAGCAGGCGGTTAACGTTTGGCAACTGTGCCACCACTCCGATAGAACCTAAAATCGCGAACGGCGAGCTAATAATCTTCTGTCCAATACACGCCATCATGTAACCGCCGCTGGCGGCCACTTTGTCGATGCAGATCGTCAGCGGGATGCCGGCCTGACGAATACGCGCCAGCTGCGATGAGGCCAAACCGTAGCTATGGACCATGCCACCGCCGCTTTCCAGGCGCAAAACCACTTCGTCAGCCGGTGTGGCCAGCGTCAGCAATGCCGTAATTTCATGACGCAGGCTCTCGGTTGCCGAGGCTTTGATATCGCCTTCAAAGTCCAGTACGAAGACCCGTGGCTTTTCTTCCGGTTGTTTCTTCTGCTTTTTATCGACTTTGGCCTGCTGCTTGCGCAACGACTTGAGTTGATCCTTGGACAACAATGATTGCTCAAGCTTGTCGCGCAGGCCTTTATAGAACTCGTTCATCTTGCTGACTTGCAATTGCCCGGCAGTCTTGCGACCTCTGCCACGCAATGCTGCCAGGGTCACCAGGACTACCAGAATGGCAACCACCAGGGTGACGGTTTTAGCCAAAAAACTGGCGTATTCGGCAAGAAATTCCACAGCCTCTCCTTACAAACGCTTGCAGCCCTCGGGACAGGGCCACGTAATGCTGCCCAGCATACCGACGTGATACCGGGCCTGCCAGCCGTGAAACACCTTGTCGACGGTGCTTGCAGACAATTCAAACAAGCGTATGTTTTTTTATTGACAGGCTCCCGGCATCCTCCTAACCTCGCCAGACTTTCAACGTGCCGGGAAGCGGACGTGGGCATCATCTATTTGATTCGACATGGGCAGGCCTCATTCGGGGCAGACGACTACGACGTGCTGTCGCCTCTGGGTGTACGTCAGGCGCAAATCACAGGTCAGCATCTGGTTGACTTGGGGATACGCTTTGATCGCTGCCTGTCGGGTGATTTACTACGCCAGCAACACACCGCCGAACATGCCCTCGCCCAGTTCACTGCTGCCGGGTTAACCACGCCCGCACTGGAAATAGACCCGGCGTTTAATGAGTTTGATGCTTTCGGGATTCTCGATGCGCTATTGCCAGGCATTCTGCCGCAAGAGCCGAACGCCCTGCACACGCTGAAAAATGCGGCTGAACAGCCCGAAGAGTTCCAGCGCATCTTTGATCTGATTATTGCGCGCTGGCTCAGCGGCACCTATGACACCCCGCAGATCGAAAGCTGGCTGGCCTTTGTCGAGCGCGTACAAGGTGGTCTCAATCGTGTGCTTGACCACGCCGGCCATAAACAAAATATTGCCGTGTTCACTTCCGGCGGCAGCATCACTGCCCTGCTCCACCGGTTGACCCAAATTCCTGCCAGCGAAGCCTTCAAGCTGACCTGGCAAATCGTCAATACCTCGCTCAGCCAACTCAAGTACCGTGGCCGTGAGGTAACCCTGGCTTCCTTCAACAACCATGTGCATTTGCAGTTGTTGAAGACGCCATCGCTGATCACCTACCGATGAGCGTTGGCAACCGCGACCTGCGGGTCGCCGTAACCCACCCTAAAAGGATCGAACCATGACTTCTGTAGCTGATGCCGTTCAAGCAATGAAAGCCAAATTCAACCCAGCCGCTGCTGCCGGCCTGGACCTGGTATTCGGTTTTCGCATTGATGAAGACAAGCACTTCTCGCTGGTAGTCAAAGACAGCACGTGCGAACTGCTGGAAGGCGAAAACCCGGACGCACAAGTGACTCTGGTGATGGACGGCGAAACTCTGGAAGGCATCGTCAGCGGCGAAACTGACGGCATGCAAGCATTCATGGGCGGCAAGTTGCGCGCTGAAGGCGACATGATGCTGGCCATGAAGCTGAGCGAACTGTTCCCGTCGTAAGCCACACGCAACATTCCGAAACCGAAGCCCCGTGCTTCGGTTTTTTTTTAGCTGTGCTTCACTCAATGCCAATCAAGGGCACTGATTATTCACTAACACGCGTACCTATTAAGGCTGTGCTTGGGGTTACGGCGCATTAGATTAGCGAATGTTGTCAGGTCACAAAAATAAGCAGAAGAGATAAACATGACGCTTACCGACTCATCTACCCGTATCCGTTCTGGCGAAGAGCTCGACGCCAGCCAGATTGATTCTTATCTCAAAGCTCATATTCCGGGGCTTTCGGGGCAGCCGACAATTAGCCAGTTTCCGGGTGGGGCCTCAAACCTGACCTACTTGCTTGAGTACCCGGGCGTCGAGTTGGTCCTTCGCCGCCCGCCGTTCGGCCATAAAGCCAAGTCGGCTCACGATATGGGCCGAGAATTCCGCATTCTCAACCAACTCAAGAACGCGTTCCCGTACTGCCCCAAAGCCTATGCCCATTGCACCGATACCAGCCTGATCGGTTCCGAGTTCTATGTGATGGAACGGGTCAAGGGCATCATTTTGCGCTCAGACCTGCCGCGCGAACTGGCGTTAAGCGCCGACGATACCCGGACCCTGTGTAAGAGCTTTATCGACAAACTGGTCGAGTTGCATCGGGTTGATTACGCCGCCTGCGGTCTGGGCGAACTGGGTAAGCCAGAAGGGTATGTCCAGCGCCAGATATCGGGCTGGAGTGATCGCTATGAAAAAGCCCTGACCCCCGATGCTCCGCTTTGGAAAGAGGTCAAGGCGTGGCTGAACGCCAAGATGCCCGCCGACCATTCAACCCCTGCGATTGTTCATAACGACTTTCGCTTCGATAACGTGATCCTTGATCCAAACAACCCGATGCAGATCATCGGCGTGTTGGACTGGGAACTAACGACCATTGGTGACCCGCTGATGGATTTGGGCAATACCCTCGCCTACTGGATCGAAGCTGACGACCCGGCACCGGTCCAACTGATGCGCCGACAGCCCAGCAATGCCCCCGGCATGTTGACCCGCCGTGAGTTCGTCGACTACTACGCCGAACGATCAGGGATTCAGGTCGATAATTACGACTTTTACTACACCTACGGGCTGTTTCGTCTGGCCGGTATCGTTCAGCAAATTTACTACCGCTACTACCACGGCCAGACCCGGGACAAACGCTTTGCACCGTTCGTACATATGAACGCACTGCTTGAGCAGATGAGCCTCAAGGTCATCCACCAGTCCAGCCTTTAAGCCCGCGATAAACAGGGAATCAGCATGTCCAAGACTCAATTGTTCGACCTTGACGGCAAAATCGCCTTTGTTTCCGGCGCCAGTCGCGGCATTGGTGAGGCCATCGCCAAGCTTCTGGCCCAGCAAGGCGCCCATGTGATTGTCTCGAGCCGCAAGCTCGAAGGTTGCAAGCCGGTGGCTGAGGCGATCATTGCCAATGGCGGCACCGCGACAGCCATGGCCTGCCACATTGGTGAAATGGAGCAAATCACCCGGACCTTTGCGCGTATTCGCGAAGAGTTTGGCCGCCTCGATATTCTGGTCAACAACGCCGCGACCAACCCTCAGTTTGGCAACGTCCTGGATACTGACCTGGGCGCGTTCCAGAAAACAGTGGACGTGAATATTCGTGGCTACTTCTTTATGTCGGTTGAAGCCGGCAAGCTGATGCGCGAACACGGCGGCGGCAGCATCATCAACGTGGCCTCGATCAACGGTGTCTCGCCGGGGCCATTTCAGGGCATTTACTCAATGACAAAAGCTGCAGTCATCAACATGACCAAGGTGTTTGCCAAGGAATGCGCGGGTTTCGGCATCCGCTGCAATGCGCTGCTGCCGGGCCTGACCGATACCAAGTTCGCCTCGGCACTGGTCAAGAACGACGCCATTCTCAAAGGCGCCTTGCAACAGATCCCGCTCAAGCGCGTGGCCAACCCGAGCGAAATGGCCGGTGCAGTGCTGTATTTGGCCAGCGATGCGTCCAGCTACACCACGGGTGTGTCCTTGAATGTGGATGGCGGGTTCTTGTCCTGATCACGTTTACACAGAGGCCGATCGGCGGGATGCCGATCGACCTTAACGCAGCCCTTGATAGGCAAAACATCGTGATTCAGCGTGGGGTCGTACGCCACAGGCTTGATATGCGGGTGTAACCCCGTCTTGCGGTTAGCACCAAAAGCCCTCTGAATTCAGTGAGCGCCGTCATGACTCCGCGCGCTGCACCGACCCAGAATCGGGTTCGCGAGCTTTGCCCGGAAGCGGGCTGGCCAGTGACAAGAGTGGCAATGGCTTCAATCCCAACCCCTGACCAATACCCCCACACTTGATTGAGCATTCGACTTAATCCGCCGTGGCCAGTGGCTTCAAGATCAGGAAGTTGAATAGCGTCTACGTGGGCTTCGTAAACGGCAGTTGCGTGACCAGCCCGAATTAAGCTCGCGGCGCCGGCATCGTAGCCTTCAATAAGCGGCCCGACATTGGGGACTAAAGATCCAGGAATTGAACTGTTGTAAATCGCGTTGGGTATTGTCGCCAACCCATAAGCCGCAGCTGCCATCAGCGTTCTGGGGGCTCGTGCAGCCAGCGGCGTTTGTCCCCATGACACAGTCGTACCCAGCCCCCGTACAATTTGCTGCCCCACCTCCCTGGAAAACGCCCGTACGTGCCCGATAAAACGTTCCCTAGCCACGGGATCCCACTCCTGATCAACATCCACAGCATCACCATGCCCCATCATGGCAAACCCTCTGTCAGCAGCAGCGAATGCTGCAACACCTGCTATCGGGCTCAACCTCGGCCAATTACCCAATAATCCCGTGGCCATGTGCCCTAGAGCCAGCCCATCCAGTACCGCAACGACTTGCCGCAAAACGGTATTCAGGACACGCGTCGGTTGCCGGCCTGCAAACAAAAGGAGATCGACCCCCACCCCAAGCGCGTTGCTAGCATGGGTCGCCAATGAGTCACGAATGGCAGCCGAGCTTGCTGCCTGCAAAGCCGGGCGAATGCGCTCAGAGAACCGCATAGCTGCACCGCGAAGCTGTGAAAAGCGACTGACAGGGGCCCCTAAGGCCACTTTCTTTGAAGCCATCCCTTGACTGTCGACATAACTGACGGGGTTGCCGCTTGCCATTGCGTACAGGTTTAAACCATCAATATCCCCGCCTGGGTCGGCGTTGATCCAGCGCCCCAGCCACGGCGCATAGTAGCGATACCCGTAGTAATACAGCCCGCTGGCATCGCGCTCTTTGCCTGAGTAACGAATGGTTTTATACGACGCGTCAACGGCGTTTTTTGCCGCCCACCAGGCGGTACCGCCATAGGGATAATAGGTCTCTTGGCTCAGTACTCGCGCGCTGCCATCCAGCTCCAGTGTGCTGCTGCCCAAGTTGTCCGAAAGAGCAAAGCGTATTTGTTCATTTTCAATGCCCTCAGGGCGGCCTTGTTCCCACTGCAAGATCCGGATGCTGTGCAGTGCGCCTGAGACGATCACGGTATTCAACCACTCGCCGGTAGCGCTGTTGTGATGGATTTCAAGACCGGGCAGGTAGCGTACTTCGCTGCGGTGGCTCTGATTTTTGGCCACGCTACGGCGGATTTTCAACACCCGCTGTCCGCTGCTGTCATAGCGATAGGTTTCGTCATCGTCCTCACCATCAGGGCGCACGACCTGGATAACACGCTGTAACTGATTGCGTACATTCCAGCTGAGCGTCTGCCCTGGCCGCAGTACCAACTGGTTACCATTTTTATCAAACCCGCTGCCCAACCCCGGTGCCAAACCGGCCGGACCTTGTTCCACGCCGTGGTTGCTGTGAGTCGCGATGTTCATCTGGCGGGTATAACCCGTGGCCTGGGCAGGCAGGTGTCGCAGGGCGCTCAGATTGCCGCTGGCATCGTAGCGATAGTTTTGCCGGTAGTGACGGCTCAGATTTGCCTGGGTCGAGCCAAAAGGCACCGCCTCCAACAGGCCCGACCCGCTGGCAGCGCGGGTACTCTCACGGCCCGTGGCCTCGATCAGTCGGTAGAGGCTGTCATAGCGGTAGGTGTTCTGCGCCTCGGTCCGTGTGTTGTCAAACCACTGCACCGGTTGCGCCGCGTCACTCACGCTCAACACGTTGCCAACACGGTCGTAGGTGTAGGTCAGGTCTTGCAACGGCTCATCGGTCTTGCCTGACCGATAGCTGCGCAAACGCTGCAGGCGCTGATCAAGTGGGTTGTAGTCAAGCTTGCTGACGACGCCATTACCCGCGCGCTCACTCAGCACTTGCCCGGATGCGCTGTATACCCTCTGCTCAACCAGGGTTTGGGCGCTGCCGCGGGCAAGCGTAACGCTCACGTTGGCCAACAAGCCATCCACTGCATAGCCCATACGCTGAAGATTGCCCTTGGCATCAATCTGCTCGTCAAGTTCACCTGAGGCCTGATAACGCCAGGTACTGGCATACCCTGCACTGTCTTGCTGCTCGTCACTGAAGCGGCGTATTTGCTTCGACAGTTGGCCAAGTACATCGTAAGACTCAAAGCGTAAATCACCTGCCGGGTCGACATGGGTGATCAGCCGGCCACAACGGTTGCGCATGGCCTCGCCGGGAGTTGACGACCCATAGATCAACTGCTCGACCACCACGGGGGCGCTTTCGTCACTGGCTTGCTCAGCTACCCCGTTCAGGCGTAACAAATGATCGTATTCGAACGTTTGGCAAGCACCGCGTGAGTCCCAGCGCCGGATGACCTGGCCAGAACTGCCCAGCCAACTGATCCCCTGCCCTTGGTCGACGCTGTCACTCAACAGCAGGTGGCCCGACAGTGAGTAGCTCATGCGTTGGTTGGGCCTGACACTCGTGTCGTTTTCATGCAGGGCTGATAAACGCGGGTCCCATTGTTCCTTGAGTACCCCGAGAGGGTTGAACACGTTTCGGTTGATGCGCGCCTGCACGGCGTCATGAGCGTTTTGACGGTAATAAGCCACTTGGCGAATACTCAACCCGCGTGGGTCGAGTGCTATCAGCGATGGGGTGTGTTGGTGTAAAGACGCAGGCATAAGGTGTTGTCCTGAACGGCACAATAATTAAAAAGTGTAGAGCTCAGATTCCGTGCCTCCTGACTAAACTGGGTGCGTTTTGTATCCATATAAGTACGCTTACAACCTTTAAAGCGTCTTCGACGGTTCACTGCTGATGGCGTCTGACTGTGTACAGAGCTGTAGTGTGCAGGGATTCCCAAAGATGCAATGACAGCGGGTACAATCCCCGGCTTTCTCTCTAAACCAAGGGTTGCCAATGTCAGGGCTGGTGATGGTGATGGTGCTGCGCACATGAAGGTCGTGGTTTTGGCAGGGCCTGAATCCAGTGGCAAAAGCTGGCTCGCGGCGCAGTTGCAGGCTCATTTTGGTGGCGTGTTGGTGGGCGAATATGTGCGCTACTTCATTGAACAGAACCCGCGTGATACTTGCCTGACCGACATTCCGACCATCGCCCGCGGGCAACTCGACTGGGAGGATCAGGCCCGCGCCAGGCAGCCTGAATTGTTGATTCTGGATACTCACTTGTTGAGCAACATACTCTGGAGCCAAACGTTGTTTGGCGACTGCCCCGACTGGCTGGAGCCGCAGTTGCTCAGCCGTCACTACGACCTGCATTTGCTGCTGTCTCCCGACGACGTCGAATGGACCCAAGACGGTCAACGCTGCCAACCACTACTGGCTGAACGCCAAGTTTTTTTCAACGCCAGCCGGCAATGGCTCGAGCAGCACCAACAACCACTACAAATTCTGACCGGTGATTGGAAAACTCGGCAGCAACAGGCCTTCGCTGCTGTCCAGGGTTTACTTGCGTAAACCCGCTGAAACACTCGCTGGGTCTAAACGTCTTATAAAACTTGGGTTTATGGCCTTTAAACAAAACTGTAACAAGACTGAGACATCAATGCCCTGCGAACCGGGGTGTTAATCCTTAATTCGACTCATATCTGAAACACTGCGCTACGTTGCCTCTGAAAGGGGTGTTGTAACTTGCTGTTTTAAAAGCATTGCTGACTAACGGCACAAGTATTGCTCCTTACTGCTTAACGTTTAAATCAACAAGAACACACAACACGTTGATCTGTCGAATAAAGTTCGGAGTCTGCAATGAAATCCGCCGATGCTCTCAAGCCTTTGGTTTATGCCCTCGCCGCATTGATGGCCGCCGCCGCACAACCGCCGCGCCCTACCGAATGTGGTGCTTGCGCAACAACCGATAAAAAGTAGGCCGGGACACACCGAGCACTTTGGCCGCAACGCTCAGGTTATTAGAGTGACGATGCAACACATCGCACAATGCCTGCCGTTCAGCGCGGTGTTTGTAGTCTTCAAGGGTCTCCATGGCTTGCTGAGTCGTGGTGTGAGACTCCAGGCCCAGGTCAGCCGCTTCGATTTGTCGGCCCTCAGCCAGTACCAGGCCACGACGAACCCGGTTGGCCAGTTCGCGGACATTGCCCGGCCAGGCATGATTGCCCATCGCGATCAGGGCGCCCTCACTGAACGAGCGTGGGCGCCGGCCAGTTTCCTGGCTGTAAAAGCGCGCAAAGTGATTGGCCAGCAGGCTCAGGTCGCCATGCAATTCACGCAACGGGATGGTTGATACCTGTAACACGTTGAGGCGGTAGTACAGGTCTTCGCGAAAACGGCCTGATTGAATCGCGGCTTCAAGATCGATATGGGTGGCAGCCAAAACCCGCACATTCACGGCGATCGGTTCACCGCCACCGACCCGTTCAATGTGTTTTTCCTGCAGAAACCGCAAGAGGCTGGCTTGCAACTCCAGCGGCAGGTCGCCGATTTCATCGAGGAACAGCGTGCCACCGTTGGCCGCCTCGATACGCCCGATCTTGCGTTGGTGGGCGCCGGTAAATGCGCCCTTTTCGTGACCAAACAGCTCGGATTGAATCAGATTCTCAGGAATTGACCCGCAATTGATCGCCACAAACGGCTTGTCGTGACGCAGGGACTGATGATGCAACGTTCGCGCAACCAGCTCTTTGCCAGTACCGCTTTCACCCCGGATCAAGATCGGCGATTCGGTGGGGGCGAATTTGCCGAGCAGTTTGCGCAATTCACGCAAGCTGCGGCTATCACCCAGCAGTTCATGCCCCTCGGTCTCGACAAGGTTGACCACATGATCACGCAACCGAGCCATGCCGAAAGCACGACCGAGCGTCACCTCAACCCGTGGCACATCAAAAGGCAAGGTATGGAAATCAAAGAACCACTCGCAGACAAAGTCCCCGACATTTTTGAGTTTCAACACCTCGGGGCTGACGACAGCGATCCATTGAGTGCCACTGCGGTTGATCATTTTTTTGAGCGGGTCGGGCCGCTCCAGGTGCTCAGGCAGCAAACGAAACAAGCCTACGTCACACGGTCGGTCGATCACGGACTCCAGGCTGCAACTGTCTACCGACCAGCCGATACTTTGAAGCCCAGGTAATAACTGGTGACAATCTTCGAAAGGGTCTACTACTAACAGACGCCGAGGTGATGACATTTCAAGCATGGCTAATCCCTCGCGCCATTGGGTAAAAAGAGTTGTAGAAACAAAGTGTTGATATGGGTGAGCGTAACGTTAGCAACTGGATTGGCGGTGACTTGTACCGTTTCTTTATAACGGTAATAGCCAATTAAACTTTGCCAATCCAAAGTGACATCACGCCATTGCAACAACCCTTTAAGCGGATGCAGACAGCCTTTCAGAGTTGATCTAAATCAATGAGGTAAAAAAAAATTAAACAAAGTGACACGCGTGTGTGACCCGAAGCAGGTCTCAGGACATCAGTACAAGTAACCAACCGAACGGTACGCCCAGCCGACGGTTAATCATTTGATGGGCACACATGAGAGAAGACCCTATGAACGCCCCGCTCCGTTTCAACGAAGCACTTTTGATTGCCGGCCACGCCTTTGAACCTTTCCAGTGCGTTGCCTGGGCAGCGCCCGATGGCCAAGGCGAATTGAGCCTCACAGTGATTGACCGCACCAACACCCGTATCGGGCGCAAACAAATCTCGTTGAGCGCGTTGTCTGACGCCACCCAGTTGAAAAACCTGCTGGCCCAAGCCCGTAACGAACTGAGCGATGAAGGCTACGCGCTACAACCTTGGGTAATGCCGGCTTAACAGCCGCCCTACCTGTAGGAGCGAGCTTGCCTCGCGATCTTTTGATCTTTTAAAAGATCGCGAGGCAGTTACCGTTATTCGGTGTCGATATGGCAGTAGTCGATCTGTAAATCCGCGGCCATTTGCTCAGCACGCCCCAGACGAATCGGACCTCGCTCGATATCAATCAACAGGCCCGGACAATCCAGTTTCGGTAATGCCTGCCCTTCTTTTAAACGTCCGTCGGTGATCAGCAAAAAACGCTGCTGCTCTTGGGGCAACTGCTTGCGACGCACGTCTAACCAGCGCGAAACCTCTTGCAACGCTTCCAGCAACGGCGTGCCGCCACCCGCTCCCAGACTCTGCAACCAGTTATCCAGTGCTTTTGAAGCCTTGGCGCCGCTGACGTGCCAGTGCGGCGCGTTACCGCTGGCCGTCATCACGGCAACTCGGGCACGTTGGCGGTAGGCGTCTTCAAACAGTTGCGCCAACAAGCCTTTGGCATCGCTAAGTGCCTGATGCCTACGGGTTGAGGCCGAGGCATCAATCACCACCAGCCACAATTCCTGCGCAGCACTTTGGCGGCTTTTAAATGCCAGGTCGTCGCGACTCTGCGGACGACCTCGCAGCAGTGTTTGCAGCCAATCAATGGCTCCGCTGTCAGCACGGCGACTGGCACCCAGCCGCCCCTGCTCGAGGGTGCCCGACTGAGGTTTGGCATCCACCCCCGCCGTTGTACGAGGGTGAATGCCTAAGGCTTTTTTGGCCAACTCGGCACTTCACGTCGAACGCCCATGGCTTGCGGCTGCGCAGGCAACTCACCCCACTGGCCTTGGCCTGAACGGCTGGAGCTTCCCGCCGACTGATCCTGGGGTTGAGGCTGCTCGGGGGTTGGCGCTTGAGGCGGCTGTTCGCGGCGACGATGACGCAAGGCGAACTCGGCCACGGCATCTATATCTTCGAGGCTGATTGCATTCGCCCCCCGCCATGCGGCATGAGCCCTCGCGGCACGCAGCCAGACCAGGTCAGCCCGCATGCCATCCACGCCGGCCGCGAAACAACGTTCAGTAATGATCGCCAGCGAGTCATCGTCCAGCGCAATGCCCTGCAAACTGTTGCGGGCCTGCTGGCAGCGCTGGCGCAACGTGTCTTGTGCCTGTTCCCAGTGCGCGCAAAAACCCTGCGGGTCGCTGTCAAAGGCCAGCCGGCGACGGATGATTTCACTGCGTTCAGCCGGCTGCGGCTGGCCGTTCATGGCCACGTTCAGGCCAAAACGGTCGAGCAATTGCGGGCGTAGTTCACCTTCTTCGGGGTTCATGGTGCCGATCAGCACAAAGCGCGCCGGGTGACGATGGGAAATGCCGTCACGCTCCACCACATTGATGCCGCTGGCCGCGACGTCCAGCAGCACGTCTACTAAGTGATCGGCCAGCAGATTGACTTCATCGACATACAGCACGCCGCCATCAGCCTTGGCCAACACGCCGGGTGAAAACTGCGCCTTGCCCTGGCCCAGCGCAGCGTCCAGATCAAGGGTGCCCACCAGCCGCTCTTCTGTGGCACCTAGCGGTAAGGTGACAAATGGCCCGCTGGCCAACACATCCGCCAGGCCACGGGCCAAAGTCGATTTGGCCATGCCACGCGGGCCTTCGATCAACACACCGCCGATTTTGGGGTCAATCGCCGTCAGGCACAGCGCCAGTTTCAATGAATCCGCGCCAACCACCGCCGACAGCGGGAAATGCGGGGTGTCCGTCATGGGTTGAGCCCTTTCAAAAGTCAGTCTTCTTCAATGTCCAGCAACAGGTTTTCCAGCGCCTCGCGGTAGTCGCCCGGTTCGCTCCAGAGCCCGCGCTGCTGGGCTTCCAGCAGGCGTTCGGTCATGTCGCGCAAGGCATGCGGGTTGTGTTGCTGGATGAAATCACGCGTGTTCGGGTCGAGCAAATAGGCATCGGCGAGCAACGCGTACTGGTGGTCGTCGATCAATTGGGTGGTCGCGTCAAACGCGAACAGGTTGTCGAGCGTCGCTGCCATCTCGAACGCACCTTTGTAGCCGTGACGCTTTACCCCTTCGATCCACTTCGGGTTGGCGGCACGGGAACGAATCACCCGATTCAACTCTTCCTTGAGGGTGCGTACTTTCGGCAAGTCCGGCTGGCTGTGATCGCCATGGTAACTGGCCGCAGTTGTACCGCTCAGGCTCTCGACGGCCGCCAGCATACCGCCCTGGAACTGGTAATAGTCGTTGGAATCGAGCAAGTCATGCTCACGGTTGTCCTGGTTCTGCACCACCGCCTGCACCTGGCTCAAGCGCTGGGCGAACTGCCCGCGGGCGGCCGTGCCTTCATCGGCGCCACCGTAGGCGTAGCCGCCCCAATTGAGGTAAACCTCTGCCAGATCTTCGCGGCTTTGCCACAGGCGCCCGTCAATCGCGTTTTGCACACCAGCGCCATAGGCACCCGATTTGGCGCCGAAAATACGCCAGCCCGCCTGCCGCGCTGCAAGTTCCGGGGCCAGGCCGTCCCGCTCAAGCTGTTCGCGTTCGCTGCGCACTTTGGCGGCCAGCGGGTTAAGGTCATCCGGTTCATCCAGCGCAGCCACCGCCTGAACCGCCGCGTCAAACAGACGGATCAGGTTGGCAAAAGCGTCCCTGAAGAACCCCGAGACCCGCAGGGTCACGTCTACCCGAGGTCGGTCGAGCAAGCTGGCCGGCAAAATCTCGAAGTCATCGACGCGCTGGCTGCCCGTGGCCCAGACCGGGCGCACGCCCATCAGCGCCATGGCCTGGGCGATGTCATCGCCGCCTGTGCGCATGGTAGCCGTGCCCCACACCGACAACCCCAGTTGGCGCAAGTGATCGCCATGGTCTTGCAGGTGGCGTTCAAGAATCAGGTTGGCGGACTGAAAGCCAATCCGCCACGCAGTGGTCGTCGGTAGATTACGCACATCGACCGAAAAGAAGTTGCGCCCGGTGGGCAGTACATCCAGACGCCCGCGACTCGGGGCGCCACTGGGCCCGGCAGGCACGAAACGCCCGCTCAGGGCATCCAGCAAACCTTGCATCTCCGCCGGGCCACACGCGTCCAGGCGCGGCGCGACCACGTCCAGCAAAGCATCAAAAATCGAGCGCACTTCAGCCCATTGCGCGTTGCCCGGCAACTGCAAGCCGCCGTCTAATGCTTGCTCGATTAACTGTGCAGCGTACAACTCAAGACGCTCACGGGTGTCGCCTGCGGTGCGCCACAGCGCCTCGCTGACGGCTTGCAACTGCGGCGGCTGACGCTGGGTCCAGGGTTCGGCCAGCGCACAGTCCAGCGGGTCGAAACCCAGTTCAAAGGCTTTGGCCAATGCCCGCAACAGGCTTGATTGGGCGCCACGGCCATCGCCACGGGGGATGCGCAGCAACGCCAGCAAGGTGTCGATACGCAGTCGCCCGGCCGGGGATTCGCCGAAAATATGCAGCCCGTCGCGGATTTGCGACTCTTTGAGGTCGCACAAATAGGTGTCCAGACGCGGCAACCAAATAGCCGCATCGGCGTCGCTGTCGAGGTTGTCGTCCAGTTGCAGCTCGCGATCAATGTGGGTGTCGCGCACCAGCTTGAGAATATCGCCCTGCAATTCACGGGCGCGGCGCGGGTCGAGCAACTGTGCCTCGTAATACTCATCGGCCAGCAGTTCCAGATCACGTAGCGGGCCGTAGGTTTCGGCGCGGGTCAGCGGCGGCATCAGGTGGTCGATGATCACCGCCTGGGTGCGCCGCTTGGCCTGTGCGCCCTCGCCCGGGTCGTTGACAATAAACGGGTAAACATTGGGCAGCGGGCCGAGTATCGCATCCGGCCAGCAGTGTTCAGACAGGCCGACGCCTTTGCCCGGCAACCATTCCAGGTTGCCGTGTTTGCCCACGTGCACCACGGCATGGGCGCCATAGGTGTGGCGCAACCAGAAGTAAAAGGCCAGATACCCGTGCGGGGGCACCAGATCAGGATCGTGATACACCGCGCTGGCGTCCACTTGATAACCCCGGGCAGGCTGAATGCCGACAAAGGTCAAACCAAAACGCAGCCCGGCAATCATCATGCGGCCACTGCGAAACATCGGATCGTTGTGCGGTGTGCCCCAGCGCTCGTTCACGGCCAGGCGATTGGCTTCGGGCAACTGATTGAACATTGCCCAGTATTCATCCAGGCCCAGACTCTGATGGCAGGGCCGCAGGTCCACGCTGTCCAGGTCGTTGCTGACCCCGCCCAATAGCGCTTGAATCAACGCTGTGCCCGACGCTGGCAAGTCGTCTTGCAGCGGATAACCCTGAGCCTGTAACGCGCGCAATATATTCAGCGCCGCCGCCGGGGTATCAAGCCCCACGCCATTACCAATGCGCCCGTCTCGGGTCGGGTAATTGGCGAGAATCAGGGCAATGCGTTTTTGCGCGTTGGGAATACGGGCCAGTTCAACCCAGCGCCGTGCCAGCTCGGCAACAAAGTCCATACGCTCGGGCTGTGCGCGGTAGCACACCACGTCTGACTGGCTGCGCTCACTGCGCCAAGCCAGGTCTTTGAAGCTGATGGGGCGGCTGATAATTCGGCCATCCAGCTCGGGCAAGGCAATGTGCATCGCCAAATCCCGCGGGCCCAGGCCTTGTTCGCTGTCGCGCCAGCCGGGTTCATTGTCTTGAGCGCAAATCGCCTGAATCACCGGGATATTGCGCCGGAACGGCCGCAGATGCGGCGCTTCCGGGCTGGATTGAGCAAAACCGGTGGTATTCAAAATGACCCCGGCGTCGACCTCATCAAGCAGATCTTGTACCACCGCCAGACAGCCCGGCTCTTTAAGGCTGGCCACCGCCATCGGCAAAGGGTTAAGCCCGGCCGCCTGTAAGCGCTGGCAAAACACATCGACAAATGCGGTATTGGCCGCCTGCAAGTGCGAGCGATAGAACAGCAATGCCGCTACCGGCTGCCCGGCCTGCCAATCCGCTTGCCAGTGGGCAAGTTCGGCGCTGCCGTGCTGCGGGTGGTAGATGGCCGTACGCGGCAAGGTTTGTGGCTCGCCCCACGGATAATCGCGCTCCAGCCACAGGCTGGCCAGGCAACGATAGAGTTGCAGCGCGTTTGCGCGCCCACCCTGGCGTAAAAAGTGCCACAGGCGCTCGGCGTGTTCGGCGGGTACGGTGCTCAACGCGCTGAGCTCCGGGTCGGGCCGGTCATCGCCCGGCACCAGAATCAACGTCACGCCGCGTTCGGCCAACTGCATCAACCGCTCGATGCCATAGCGCCAGTAACCAATCCCGCCGTGCAATGACAGCAGAATCACTTTGGCGTGTTGCAGCACCTGATCGACATACAGATCGACCGAGCCGTGGTTTTGCACCTGCATCGGGTTAGCCAGACGCAGGCTTGGATAATCTTCAGGCAACTGCTGCGCGGCGTCCGCGAGCAGTGCCAGGCTTGAATCACCGCTGCACAGGATCACCAGCTCGGCGGGTGTTTGGCCTAGGTCGGCAATGTTGTCGTCCGATACAAAGCCACCGGGCTGGGTCCTGAGCAAATGCATGGTTTAAGCGCCCAACGCTGTACGCAGTGCGGACTCAAGCAAGGCTGCGTCCAGGTCCTGACCAATCAGCACCAGTTTGGTGGTGCGTGCTTCGTCACTGCCCCAGGCGCGGTCGAAGTGCTTGTCAAAACGCGTGCCCACGCCCTGGATCAGCAAACGCATCGGTTTGCCAGGAATGGCAGCAAAGCCCTTAACCCGCAGGATGTCGTGTTTAACGACCAGCTCGGTAAGCGCATCCAGCAACTGGCGCTCTTCTGCTTGCGGCAGCTCGATGGAAATCGAGTCAAAGGCGTCGTGGTCGTGATCGTCGTGGTCATCATCGCCTTCGTGGTGATGGTCGTGATGGCTGTGGCGGCTGTCGATATGGTCTTCAGAACCGGCGCCCAGGCCCAGCAGCACGTCCAGCGGCAGGCGACCGCTGCTGGCTTCGATGATTTTTACCGCCGGTGGCAGTTCTTCAGCGACTTCGGCACGAACTTTGGCCAGGTCTTCGGGCTTGATCAAGTCGGTTTTGTTGAGGATCACCAGGTCTGCGCTGGCCAGTTGGTCAGCAAACAGTTCGTGCAATGGCGATTCGTGGTCCAGGTTGGGGTCGAGTTTGCGCTGTGCGTCGACCTGGTCCGGGAAGGCGGCGAAGGTGCCACGGGCAACGGCCGGGCTGTCAACCACGGTGATGACCGCGTCAACGGTGCAGGCGCTGCGGATTTCTGGCCACTGGAAGGCTTGAACCAACGGTTTTGGCAAGGCCAGGCCCGAAGTTTCGATGAGGATGTGGTCGATGTCGCCGCGACGGGCAACCAGTTCGCGCATGACCGGGAAGAACTCTTCCTGCACGGTGCAGCACAGGCAGCCGTTGGCCAGCTCGTACACGCGGCCGTTGGCTTCTTCTTCGGTGCAACCGATGGAGCATTGCTTGAGGATTTCACCGTCGATGCCCAACTCGCCGAATTCGTTGACGATCACGGCAATGCGACGACCTTGAGCGTTGTCCAGCATATGGCGCAGCAAGGTGGTTTTGCCCGAGCCGAGAAAGCCGGTAACGATAGTGACGGGGGTTTTGGCCAGTGTTTTCATCGGATGCCCTTTGGCAAAGCGGCGGGCATACGGGACGAGAACCGCCCGGTGTGTGCGGTTACTCTTCGCCACCGGATCACCCCGCCCGGTTGAAGTAAGAATCTGGTACGAGGCAGGTCTCCTGGCTTACGGCTGGAAGTCCGCCAGCGGCTGACCTCTGCCCTGCGCCTTCCCGCTGAATCAGCAGTGGCCTGGCAGGGTTATTGACCGTTTACAGTTGCGGGGGCAGCCGCGGCATACCGCGTTCCCGTCTTAGCTTCGCGTGGCGAAGAACCTCGAAGGTGCAAGGCTACGCAGTGCTTTGTAACAGGTCAATGTTGAGCGACTATCCACTCCCACAATCGAGTTGGCTACAAACACCTGACTGCGCGACAATTGCCGCTTTTTCAGCCGCCCCCGGTTCCAAGGATCTGCTCATGTCGTTGCCCCGCCCTACCCACGTTCTGATCATTGGCTACGTGTGGCCCGAGCCACGGTCTTCGGCGGCGGGCGGGCATATGATGCAAATCATCGAGAGCTTCTTGCAGGAAGGCTGGCACATCACCTTCAGCAGCCCCGCCGGGATTGGCGAACACAAGGCTGATCTGGCGGCACTGGGCATTGCTGAGGTTGCTATCGAGCTGAATAACAGCAGCTTTGATGCCTTTATCAGTGACCTGGCCCCGGATATCGTGCTGTTTGACCGCTTCATGATGGAGGAACAGTTCGGCTGGCGTGTCGAGAAACACTGTCCGAATGCCCTGCGGGTGCTTGAAACCTCAGACCTGCAAAGCCTGCGTGATGCTCGCCATCTGCAACTCAAGGCCCACTTAAAGGATCATCCCGAGCAGGATGACTTCAGCCGCCTGTTTGCGCCCTCGCCCGTGCAGACCTTCGAACACATGGCCGATGCCGATTTGGCGCAGCGAGAAATTGCCGCCATCTATCGCAGCGACCTGAACCTGATGATCTCCGAGTACGAGATTGATCTGCTGGTCGAGCAATTCCACGTGCCCGCCGCCTTGTTGCACTGGTGCCCGCTGATGGTCGACAAGGTGCCGACCGAGTTCGTGCCGTTTGAGCAGCGCCAGCACTTCTTGAGCATTGGCAACTTTCGCCATGCGCCCAATTGGGATGCAGTGCTATGGATGAAAACTCAGGTCTGGCCGCTGATTCGCCAACAGTTGCCCGATGCCCAGTTGCATATCTACGGTGCCTACACGCCGCCCAAAGCCACGGCCTTGCATAACCCCAAGCAAGGTTTCCACGTGTTGAACTGGGCCGAAGACGCGCTGGCCGTAATGAGTAGCGCCCGCATCTGCCTCGCACCGCTGCGCTTTGGCGCCGGGATCAAAGGCAAAATTGCCGACGCCATGCTGTGTGGTACGCCCAACGTGACGACCCCGATCGGCGCCGAAGGCATGCACGGTGACATGCCATGGGCCGGTGCCATTGAACAGAGCGCCAGTGCCATTGCTGCCGCCGCGGTTGAGCTGTATCAAAACCCGCAGGCCTGGCAAAACGCCCAGCAAAACGGGCAGGCATTGCTCCAGGCGCGCTACCTGCAGAGCGACCATGGCCCGGCGCTGGTGCAACGCATCAATGCATGCCGCGCCGGGCTTGAGCAGCATCGGCGCAACAACTTCACCGGCGCCATGCTGCGCCATCACCAGCATAAAAGTACGCAATACATGTCGCAGTGGATCGAGGCGAAAAACAGCGCCAGGCCCCTCACCTCATAAGTCGGGTGCAAGGCGCCGGCGCAGCAAGTAAGTGTCCATGATCCAGCCTTTGCGTTGTCTCGCGACTTCACGGGTGTGTTTGATCTGCTCGCTAACGTCAGCGAGCTTGCCGGCAATCAGGATTTCATCGGCGGTGCCCAGGTAAGCGCCCCAATAAATGTCGAGGTTTTCCTGGGTAAACGCCTGAAACGCGCAGTGGGCATCGAGCATCACCACTACATTGTCCAGGTCTGCGGCGGTCAGTCGTCGCCCGGTGGTGATACGAATCGGCTGGCCAATACCATTTAAGGGCACGCGATGGCGCGCCGCCAATGCCTGCACACTGCTGATGCCGGGGATCACTTCGTAATCAAAGCCGGTGCAGCCATTCGCCCGCACCCGCTCAAGAATACGCAGCGTACTGTCATACAACCCCGGCTCGCCCCATAACAGAAATGCCCCCGACTCGCCCTCGGCCAGTTCATTTTCAATCAGGCGCTGGAACACCTCGGCGCGTTGCTCATGCCAGTCTTCCACGCCCCGGGTGTAGGAAGGCGTTGAGCTATCACGCTGCGGATCACTGACCTGTACCACCCGGTAGGCGGGTTCGCGGATATAACGTTCGCAGATTTCCAGGCGCAGGCGCACCAGATCTTCAGTGGTCTGGCCTTTATCCAGCACAAAAAATACCGATGCGCGGTTGAGGGCGTTAATCGCCTGGACGGTGATGTGCTCCGGGTCACCCGCGCCGATGCCGATCAGTAGCAGTGTTTTCATTGAATCAGGCCCTTTGCGTACAGATCGTCGCCTCAATTGCGACGGAGTAATAACCGTAGCTGGTAGGAATTTAGATAAGGCGGCATGATCGCCCTATAACAATCCGACTAAGCGCGAAATCATGACGCGACTCGCCAGAGCTACCGACCCTTCCTACGAACTGATGGACGACCATAACGGCTTGTCGATCATTTATCGCCAGCATGGCTTCCCCTGCCCCTTGGTCCGCTGGCACTTCCACAAGGAATACGAGCTGCACCTGATTATGGCCAGCAGCGGCAAAGTGTTTGTCGGCGACTATATCGGCAATTTTTACCCTGAAACACTGTTTCTGACCGGGCCCAACCTGCCTCACAACTGGATCAGCCAGGTGAGCGAGGATGAAGTGGTGCCCCTGCGCGACATGCTGGTCAACTTCACCGATGAAATGCTCGAAAACGCGAGCACCGTGTTCACCGAGCTGAAAGCCCTGACGCCAATGCTTGAACGGGCGCAGTACGGCATCGAGTTTCGTTGCGCAAAAACCATTCTCCGGGCGGTCGACCTGATGCAGGCCATTGCTGACGCCACCGGCACCACCCGCCTGGGGCATTTTTTGATCCTGCTGCAGTTGCTGGCCGACTGCGACGATTATCAGCTGTTGTCTGGCGTGACGGCCGGGCACTTGGCTGACGAGCAGACCATCGACCGTACCAACCGCGCCGTGGATTATATTTTTACTCACTACGCCCGCGAGCTGACCCTGGAAGAAGTGGCCGCGTACATGGGCATGAAACCGACCTATTTCTCGCGGGTGTTCAAACAGGCCACCGGGCGTTGTTTTATCGAGTTTGTGAACCGTTTGCGCATCAGCAAATCCTGCGAGCTGCTGGCCGATGGCGAAAAAGCCGTCACCGACGTCTGTTTTGAGTCGGGCTTCAACAATATTTCCAACTTCAATCGGCGTTTTCAGCAGCTTAAAGGCATGACTCCATCACACTATCGGCGCCTTGCGGTCCAGCGTTTAACCGAGCAAAACCAGCCGCTGCCGGGTGAACGCCAGCGCAGTGCAAAATAGTATCGGTTCAAGTGTTTCCAAAGCTTTGTCACGACGGTGATTGAGGGCTGTAATCAGCCCACGTGCAGGTCTCTGGGCCGGCAGCTATAAAAACAATAACCGTCCTTCAAAAGCCGCCTGGCCGATGAAGAGGAGTGCTCAATGAATATTCCTGTCAAAGCGTTATGTGTGGCGACTTGCATGACCCTCAGCGGCATCGCCTTGGGCGCGCAAACCCTGACCATCGCCACGGTCAACAACAGCGACATGATCCGTATGCAAAAGCTCGCGAAAACCTTCGAGAGCGAACACCCCGATATCAAGCTCAACTGGGTCGTCCTCGAAGAGAACGTCCTGCGTCAGCGCCTGACCACCGATATTGCGACCCAGGGCGGCCAGTTCGACGTACTGACCATTGGCATGTACGAAGCCGCACTGTGGGGTGCCAAAGGCTGGCTCGAACCCATGACCGACTTGCCCGCCACGTACGCCATCGAAGACGTGTTCCCGTCAGTACGTGATGGCTTGTCAGTCAACGGCACGCTCTACGCCCTGCCGTTTTACGCCGAAAGCTCCATGACCTATTACCGCACCGATCTGTTCAAAGAGGCAGGGCTGACCATGCCTGAGCACCCGACCTGGGAACAGATCGCAGGCTTTGCCAAACAACTGAACAAACCCGATAAGGAGCAATACGGCATTTGTCTGCGCGGCAAAGCGGGTTGGGGCGAGAACATGGCCTTGATCGGCACTGTGGCCAACGCCTATGGCGCGCGCTGGTTCGATGAGAAGTGGCAGCCAGATTTTACCGGCCCTGAATGGAAAAACGCCCTGAACTTCTACGTCAACACCATGAAGGAGTCCGGCCCTCCGGGTGCGACCAGTAATGGTTTTAACGAAAACCTGGCACTGTTCAACAGCGGTAAATGCGCGATCTGGGTTGACGCCAGCGTCGCCGGGTCATTTGTCACTGACAAAACCCAGAGCAAAGTTGCTGACCATGTCGGATTCACCTTTGCCCCGCATCAAGTCACCGACAAAGGCAGCGCCTGGCTTTACTCCTGGGCACTGGCCATTCCCACCAGCTCCAAAGCCAAAGACGCCGCAAAAACTTTCAGCACCTGGGCAACGTCCAAGGACTACGGCGCTTTAGTGGCTGAAAAAGACGGCATCGCCAATGTGCCGCCGGGCACGCGCAACTCGACCTACACCGACGCCTACCTGCAGGCGGCGCCATTTGCCAAGGTCACGCTGGAGTCGCTCAAAGCCGCCAACCCCAAAGACCCGACCCTCAAACCTGTGCCCTATGTGGGCATTCAGTTGGTGACGATCCCTGAGTTCCAGGCCATCGGCACCCAGGTCGGCAAATTGTTTTCGGCGGCGCTGATTGGCCAGACCACGGTGGACCAAGCGCTGGCAGCCGCCCAGCAATCCACTGAGCGCGAAATGAAACGTGCGGGCTATCCAAAATAGTCGACCCAACGCCAAAAACTTGTGGGAGCGGGCTTGCTCGCGATACAGGCAACTCGGCACACCTGATTCACTGAGGTGATGCGATCGCGAGCAAGCCCGCTCCCACAAACGCTTTGCGTTATTTTTCAGGTACTTACCATGACAACTTCGACTGTTACGACAGCGATCGACGCCCCGCCGCAGGTGCGTAAATCACGGCTGCTCAACCCTGGCTGGTTTCTGGTCTCACCCTCCGTGGCGCTGTTGCTGCTGTGGATGATCGTGCCGCTGGGCATGACCCTGTACTTTTCGCTGATCCGCTACAACTTGCTCTACCCCGGCGAAAACCAGTTTGTCGGGCTGGAAAACTTCACCTACTTCCTGACCGACTCGGGCTTTTTGCCGGGCGCCACCAACACCTTGCTGCTGGTCGGCAGCGTGCTGTTGATCAGCGTGGTCTTCGGCGTGTTGATCAGTGCCCTGCTGGAAGCCACTGAGTTCATGGGCCGCGGCATTGTCCGGATATTGCTCATTTCACCCTTTTTCATCATGCCCACGGTGGGCGCGCTGATCTGGAAGAACCTGATTTTCCACCCGGTATCCGGGATTCTCGCGGCCGTCTGGAAGTTCTTCGGCGCCCAGCCGATTGACTGGCTGGCGCATTACCCGCTGCTGTCGATCATCATCATTGTTTCGTGGCAGTGGTTGCCGTTCGCCATCCTGATCCTGATGACCGCCATGCAGTCGCTGGACCAGGAGCAAAAAGAAGCCGCCCGCCTCGATGGCGCGGGGCCGATTGCGATTTTCTGGCACCTGACCCTGCCGCATCTGGCCCGCCCGATTGCCGTGGTGGTGATGATTGAAACCATCTTCCTGCTGTCGGTATTCGCCGAAATCTTCACCACCACCAACGGCGGCCCTGGCTACGCCTCGACCAACCTTGCCTACCTGATCTACAACCAGGCACTGGTGCAGTTCGACGTCGGCATGGCATCGGCCGGTGGGTTGATCGCCGTGGTTATCGCCAACATCGCCGCCATTATTCTGGTGCGCATGTTGGGCAAAAACCTGACAGACAAGTCGTGAGGATCACGTGATGACACTCCAACAATCCCGCCGTCTGCAAAGCGTGCTGCTCGGCACCCTGGCCTGGGCCATCGCGATCCTGATTTTCTTCCCGATCTTCTGGATGGTGCTGACCAGCTTCAAGACCGAACTCGACGCGTTTGCCTCACCGCCGCAGTTTATCTTCACCCCGACGCTGGAAAACTACCTGCACATTGAGCAGCGCAGTGGCTACTTTCACTTTGCCTGGAACTCGGTGGTGATCTCGTTCACCGCGACCATCTTGTGCATGTTGATCGCGATCCCGGCCGCCTACTCCATGGCGTTCTACGAGACCAAGCGCACCAAAGGCACGCTGCTGTGGATGCTCTCCACCAAGATGTTGCCGCCGGTGGGCGTGCTGATGCCGATTTACCTGCTGGCCAAAAGCTTCGGCCTGCTCGACACCCGTGTCGCGCTGATCATCATCTACACCTTGATCAACCTGCCGATTGTGGTCTGGATGATTTACACCTACTTCAAGGACATCCCCAAAGACATCCTCGAAGCCGCCCGGCTGGACGGCGCCACCCTGTGGCAAGAGGTGATTCGCGTGCTGCTGCCCATCAGCAAGGGTGGCCTGGCGTCGACCTTGTTGCTGTCGCTGATTCTGTGCTGGAACGAAGCCTTCTGGTCGCTGAACCTGACATCCTCCAGCGCTGCACCGCTGACCGCCCTGATCGCCTCTTATTCAAGCCCTGAAGGGTTGTTCTGGGCCAAATTGTCGGCCGTCTCGACCCTGGCCTGCGCGCCGATCCTGATTTTCGGCTGGATCTGCCAGAAGCAACTGGTGCGCGGCTTGTCTTTCGGCGCTGTTAAATAAAAATAACGACTGGAGGCTCATCATGGCCAACCTGAAAATCAAGAATTTGCAAAAAGGTTTCGAAGGGCTGTCGATCATCAAGGGCATCGACCTTGAAGTGAATGACCGGGAATTCGTGGTGTTTGTCGGCCCGTCGGGCTGCGGTAAATCGACCCTGCTGCGCCTGATTGCCGGGCTTGAAGAAGTCACCGGCGGGACTATCTCCCTGGACGGACGTGACATCACCGAAGTCAGCCCGGCCAAACGTGACCTGGCGATGGTGTTCCAGACCTACGCGCTGTACCCGCACATGACCGTGCGTAAGAACATGTCGTTTGCGCTGGATCTGGCGGGCGTACCCAAAGCCGACGTCGAGAAAAAGGTCAACGAAGCGGCGCGCATCCTTGAACTGGCGCCCTTGCTTGAGCGCAAGCCCAAACAGTTATCTGGCGGGCAACGCCAGCGCGTGGCCATTGGCCGGGCGATTGTGCGCAACCCGAAGATTTTCCTGTTTGACGAGCCGCTGTCCAACCTTGATGCGGCACTGCGGGTGCAAATGCGCCTGGAACTGGCGCGCCTGCATCAAGAACTGCAAGCCACCATGATTTACGTGACCCACGATCAGGTCGAAGCCATGACCCTGGCCGATAAGGTAGTGGTGCTCAACGCCGGTAAAATCGAACAGGTCGGCTCGCCGCTGGAGCTGTATCACCACCCGGTCAACCTGTTTGTCGCAGGCTTTCTCGGTACGCCGAAAATGGGCTTTTTGAAAGGCAAAATCAGCCGTCTCGACAGCCAAGGCTGCGAAGTCGCGCTGGATGCGGGCACGCGTATTCAACTGCCATTGAGCGGCCCTTCGCTGAGCCTGGGCAGTGAGGTGACACTGGGCATTCGCCCCGAGCACCTGAATTTGGCCAAGCCCGGCGACTGCACCCTGACGGTCACCGCTGACGTCGGTGAGCGTCTGGGCAGCGACACCTATTGCCATGTGATCACTGCCTGTGGCGAACCCCTGACCATGCGTATTCGTGGTGACATGGCGAGCCAGTACGGCGAGCAATTGCACCTGCATCTGGACAGTGAACATTGCCATTTATTTGATGCCCAAGGGCTGGCCATAAGCCGTTCCTTGCGTGCTGCTGCCTGACTCTGACGCGCTTTTTTTGAGATCGCCCCCATGAAATTGAACCGTCGTAACCTCGACAACCTGACCTCCAAAGTGGCTAAGCCAAACTACCTCGACAGCGACACGCAGCACGGCATCGCGCACTTCGGGGTCGGCGGCTTTCACCGCGCGCATCAGGCGTTTTATACCGATGCGCTAATGAATGAAGGGCGCGATCTGGACTGGAGCATCTGCGGTATTGGCCTGCGCCCCGAAGACCGCAAAGTGCGTGACGACCTGGCAGGCCAGGACTACCTCTATACCTTGTTCGAACTGGGCGACAGCGACGACACGCAAAGCCGCATCATCGGCTCGATCAGCGACATGCTGCTGGCCGAAGACAGCATTCAAGCAGTGATCGACAAACTTGCCAGCCCGCACATCCGCATCGTCTCGCTGACCATCACCGAAGGTGGCTACTGCATCGACGACAGCACCGGCGAATTTATGGCTCATCTGCCGCAGATTCAGCAGGACCTGGCCCAGCCGCACGCACCGCGCACGGTGTTTGGCGTGTTGTGTGCCGCCCTCGCCCAACGCCGCGCCAACCACACCCCGGCCTTTACCGTAATGTCGTGCGATAACCTGCCGCATAACGGCAATGTGGCCCGTAAAGCCCTGCTGGCCTTCGCCGCGTTGAGCAACCCGGATTTGCACGACTGGATCGCCGCCAACGTCAGCTTCCCCAATGCAATGGTCGATCGCATCACGCCCATGACCAGCAACGCCCACCGTTTGCAACTGCATGACCAATTGGGCATCGACGATGCCTGGCCGGTGGTGTGTGAACCGTTTATTCAATGGGTGCTGGAGGACAAGTTCAGCAACGGCCGCCCCGCCTGGGAAACGGTGGGCGTGCAGCTCACCGATGACGTCACGCCCTATGAAGAAATGAAGATCAAACTGCTCAACGGCAGCCATCTGGCGCTGACATATCTGGGCTTTTTGAAGGGCTATCGCTTCGTCCACGACACCATGAACGACCCGCTGTTTGTGGCGTACATGCGCGCCTATATGGACAAAGACGTCACCCCGCAACTGGCGCCCGTGCCGGGCATTGACCTGGCGGTTTACAAAAACACACTGGTGCAGCGCTTCTCCAATCAGGCGATTGCCGACCAGTTGGAGCGCGTGTGTTCTGACGGCTCGTCGAAATTCCCCAAATTCACCGTACCGACGATCAATCGCCTGATTGCCGACGGCGCTGAATTGAAGCGTGCCGCCTTGGTGGTCGCGGCGTGGGCGTTGTACCTCAAGGGGGTTGATGAAACCGGGCAAACCTATGCCATTCCGGACCCGCGTGCTGAGTTCTGCCAGGCGCTGGTGGCTGACGACGAGCTGATCGTGCAGCGCTTGCTGGGGGTTGAGGAAATTTTTGGCACGGCAATCGCGCAGTCGGCCGAGTTTGTGGCGGCGTTTGATTGGTGCCTCAACAGTTTGCGTGAAGTGGGCGTGAGCGGGACGCTGGAGAGGCTGGCGCGGCTGTAAAAGCGCCTATTCCCCCCACCCTCATCCGCGACCACACGTACTGCAAGGCCAGGTTTCTATGAAGCATCTATATCTGGGCATCGATTGCGGCACCCAGGGCACAAAAGCCCTGGTCCTCGACAGCCAGTCCGGCCAGGTGCTGGGGCTGGGGGCTGCCGCTCACACATTAATCCAGGGCGAAAACGGGCGTCGCGAGCAAGACACCGGGCAATGGCTAGAGGCCTTGCAGATCGCCACCCGCCAGGCCCTGAACAACGCCGGGGTCAGCGGCCTGCAGATTCAAGGCATCGGCGTCAGCGGCCAACAGCACGGGCTGGTATTGCTCGACGCAGAGGGTAACGTCCTGCGCCCGGCCAAACTCTGGTGTGACACCGAGTCCAGCGCCGAAAACCAACAACTGCTGGACTGGCTGGGCGGTGATGCCGGGGCGCTCGAGCGCCTGGGGCTGGTGATTGCACCGGGTTATACCGTGTCCAAACTGCTCTGGACACGCCGTCACCATCCGCAGGTACTTGAACAGACCGCGCATATTTTGCTGCCCCACGATTACCTGAATTTCTGGCTGACGGGGCGCTATTGCAGTGAATATGGCGACGCTTCCGGCACCGGTTATTTTAATGTGCGAACCCGCCAGTGGGACCTCGGCATCTTGCGCCACATCGACCCCAGCGGGCGTCTGGAACAGGCACTGCCGCAGCTGCTGGAACCCCATCAAGCGGTCGGCACACTGCGCTCGCACGTCGCCCACTTGCTGGGCCTCAACCCGAATGCCGTGGTATCCAGCGGAGGCGGCGACAACATGCTGGGCGCCATCGGTACGGGAAATATCAGCCCGGGGATCATCACCATGAGCCTCGGCTCGTCGGGCACGGTGTATGCGTTCAATGCGCAAGCGCAGGTCAGCCCGGATGCCTCGGTGGCGAGCTTTTGTGCCTCCAGCGGCGGCTGGCTGCCGTTGATTTGCACCCTCAACCTGACCAATGCCACCAGCGCTGTTCGTGACTTGTTCGGGTTGTCCGTCGAGGTCTTTAACACGCTGGCCAGCCAGGCCCCGATTGGCGCCGACGGGGTCAGCATGCTGCCGTTTTTGAACGGTGAACGGGTGCCCGCCCTGCCCCACGCCACCGGCAGTGTTCAGGGCCTGACCCTGACCAACATGACCCAGGCCAATCTGTGCCGCGCCGCCATCGAAGGCACCACCTTTGGTTTGCGTTACGGTCTGGATTTATTGCGCCGCAACGGCCTGCAAAGCCAGGCCATCCGCCTGGTTGGCGGCGGTTCCAAAAGCGCACTGTGGCGCCAGATGGTGGCCGACATCATGAACACCCCGGTGGTCTGTACCGAACAAAGCGAAGCGGCAGCACTGGGGGCGGCCATTCAGGCGGCATGGTGTGTCAGCGCAGGTGCCGAGACCCTTGAAGACCTCTGCCAACGTTGTGTGCGGCTAGAGTCAAACAGCCAGACCCAACCCGACCCGAACCACGTCGCTGCCTATGAACAGGCTTATCAGCGCTACCGAGAACAGGTAGGCGCCTTAACCGAGTGAGACTTATGTACCTGGTATGCGGTGAAGCGTTATTTGATTTTTTTGCCCAGGCGGACACGGCTGGCTTGCCGAATAAAGTCGGCTTTAATGCGATTGCTGGCGGCTCGCCCTTCAATGTGGCCGTGGGCTTGCGCCGACTGGGCGTCGAAGCCGGGTTGTTTGCCGGGCTTTCCACAGACTATCTGGGCAAACGCCTGAAACAGGTCCTGCTCAACGAAGGCGTGACGGCTCAGTATTGGTGGGAGATCAATGCACCCACCACGCTGGCCATGGTCGCGCTGGATGCCAATGGCGTGCCCAATTACAGCTTTCGCGGTGAAGGCTGTGCCGACCGGCAATTGCACGTGCAGCACTTGCCAACGCTGGGGCCGCAGATACGTGGTGTGCACGTTGGCTCGTTCTCGCTGGTGGTGCAACCGATTGCCGATACGTTGCTGGCCTTGGTGCAACGCGAAAGCGGCAAGCGCCTGATCAGCCTTGACCCTAACGTGCGGCTCAACCCTGAGCCTGATATCGAGGTGTGGCGCCAGCGGATCAAGCAACTGATCCCCTATGCTGACCTGATAAAAGTCAGCGATGAAGACCTTGAGTTGCTGTATCCGGGACAAGACCCGCAGCAGATCGCGCAATCCTGGTTGAGTCAGCGTTGTCAGTTAGTGTTTTTGACTCGGGGCGCAGAAGGCGCAAGCGTGTTCAGTCGCAAACATGGGCAGTATTCGCTGCCAGCGCAGTCGGTGACCGTGGCCGATACCGTGGGTGCCGGTGACACCTTTCAGGCTGCGGTCATCGCCTGGCTGACCGAGCAGCAACGGGATTCAATCGAAGGTTTTCAGCAGTTGAGCAAAGCGGACATCGCCGCCCTGCTCGATTTTGCGTGCCGTGCGGCGGCACTGACCTGCAGCAAAACCGGGCCGGATTTGCCGTACAGGCACCAATTGGATTGAGACATCTCTTGTAGGAGCGAGCTTGCCTCGCGATCTTTTGATCTTTAAAAGCTCGCGAGGCAAGCTCGCTCCTACAGGGGGGATGGTTACCAGATCGACAGGTTATAGCCGACGATCAGTCGTGTTTCGTCGACGTCGCGGGCGAATTTTGAGTAGTTGGTGCGGTAGGTCGCATTTCTGAAGCGCACGCTGACGTCTTTGAACAGGCCGCTCTGCACCACGTATTTGAGCTCGCTGTCGCGCTCCCACTCTTTGCCTTCTTCGTTGCGGCCAACCACTTTGATGTTGTCGCCGTTCACGTAACGGGTCATGAAGGACAAGCCGTCGATGCCCATGGCCTTGAAGTCGTAGTCGTAACGCAGTTGCCACGAACGCTCTTGCGCGTTGGCGAAGTCGTTGACCTGAACATAGTTGACCAGGTACGGATTGGTCCCATCCAGGTACGGCATTGAGGTCTTGCCGTTCAGGGTCTGCCAACCGGCACCGAATTTATGACCGCCCAACGAGTACGACAGCAGAGTGCCAAAGGCACGGTTGTCGATATTTCCGGCCCTGGACGAGCCGCTGTCATCGCTTTTCAGCAAGCGCACATCGGCGGCCAGTACACCCGGCCCCATCGGCTGCTTGGCCAACAGGCCAATGAACTGCTGACGGTAAATGTCTTGTAGCTCAGCGTAGTGGTACTGCGCCGTCAGTTGCTCGTTAACCTTGTAATCGAGGCCGTACATCGTGAAATGGTCAGCCGTGATGTTGCAGGCATAACGCTTGTTTTTGCAGTTCAGCCGCAGGTCCTGGGAGTCGGTGGAGTCCCGTGCGGTGTAGCGGTCCAGACGCGAAGCCATGAACTTCAGGTCTTTGATTTCCTGGGACTCCAGCATCGCGCCGTTGAAGATGTTGGGCAGCAAACGGCCGTCGTTGTACTTGAGCAACGGCAGGTCAGGCAGCAAGGTGCCGTACTTGAGCACGGTCTTGGAAACACGCATTTTGGCGGTCAGGCCACCTTTGGCGTATTGATCTTTGGAACGACGCGGATCGCTGCCGGTCGAAGGCAGCAGGCCGCTGTTACTGTTGGCCGGGCTGGAGTCCAACTTGATCCCCAGCATGCCCAGCGCGTCGAGGCCAAAGCCGACGGTGCCTTCGGTGTAGCCCGATTGCAGGTTGAGGATAAACCCTTGGGCCGTCTCATCGCGTTTGGAAGCGCCTTGAGGGCTTGAACTGCTGCCATCGCGGAAGTCGCGATTGAAGTACACCGTGCGCGACTCCAGCGAGCCGCTGCTGTCTTCAAAAAAACCGCCGGCCTGCGTCTGGGCAGCGAAACCGGCAAACACGGCCAGTGCACTCATACGCGCCATGCGGCTTTGCTTCAACGATGAAAAAGGATGAACCATGACCATGCTCCAGCAGCGAATCTTTCGCGCAACAAAAACAAGGGACGTCGCACCTGCGGTGAAATACCGAAGCGAATCCCTTGCCTGTAAAAACGGGGCGCAATTGTACGAAAGGCTAAGCTCGACACTCATTGGACCTTAGTCGCACGCTCAAGCACGGGCTTTTCAAGATCATTAATAGCCTTTAGCCGCTATCCGGCATTAAATACACTTCTTTTAGCTTCACACTCGGGACTTATCCATGAGCGCCGTTTTTACCACCCGCCAACTCACGGCGTTGGCACGCAGCCCTTTGGGCCAGATCACTGACTGGCCGCAAAGCTTGCGAACCAGTGCGCAAATGGTCATGCACTCACCCATGCCAATGCTGTTGCTGTGGGGCGTTGAACTGACGCAAATCTACAACGACAGCTTTGCCGCACTGGCGGGCAACAAGCACCCCGCAGGCTTTGCTCAGCCGCTGCATTTCAGTTGGCCGGAATACACCGAGTTCAGTCGTCCGGTGATTGCCTCGGTGTGGGCCGGACAAAGCCGCTCGTACCTGGACCAGTACTTTCTTTACCCGGACCAGAAGCACGCCACCGAACTCTGGCTGGACCTGACCTTCAGCCCGGTTCACGACGAACAAGGCAACGTGGCCGGGATCTTGATGACGGCGGCCAAGACCTCACGGCGCAGGCGCACCGCCATCAAGTTGCGCCAACGCTCGCTGGCCAGCCGCAAAGCCCAGCATGACACTGAAGAGCGTCTGCAACTGGCACTGACCGCCACCAATGGCGTCGGCACCTGGGACTGGAACATTGACCAGGACCTGTTTGTGACCGACAGCCGCTTCGCGCAAATGCACGGAATCGAGCCGCAGCTTTCCGGGCAATTGCCGATCACCGCCTACCTGCAAGGCGTGCACCCTGATGACCGCGCGCTGCTGACCCGTACGATCAAGGACTGCGTGACCCGCAACGGCGAGTATGCCCAGGAATATCGCCTGCAGAACCTGGACGGCAAGGTGCGCTGGATTTTTGCCAGGGGCCGTTGTTTTTCCGGTGGCCCTGGCAGCGCTCAGCGCTTTATGGGCGCGGCGCTGGACATCACCGAGCGTAAAAAAACCGAGCAAGCGCTGCTCAACCTCAATGAAACCCTAGAAGAACGCGTGGCGCAGCGCACCCAGGCCTTGGCCGAAGCCAACGCGCAACTGCAACGCGAGATGCAAGAGCGTGAACGGGCCGAAGAAGCCTTGCGGCATGCCCAAAAAATGGAAGCCGTCGGCCAGTTAACGGGAGGTATCGCCCACGACTTCAACAACATGCTCACCGGGATTCTCGGCAGCCTGGACTTGATGAAGCGTTACATCGCGGCCGGGCGGATCACTGAAGTGGGCCGTTTTACCGACGCAGCCGTGTCTTCAGCCCAGCGTGCAGCTGCCCTGACCCACCGACTGCTGTCGTTTTCCAGGCGTCAGTCGCTGGACCGCAGGCCGCTGGACCCCAACCAACTGGTCAGCTCACTGCAAGCGCTGTTCAGCAGTACCAAAGGGGCCAATATTGATTTGCACGTTGAACTGGGCGAAGACGTCTGGGCCGTGAACACTGACAGCGGCCAGCTCGAAAGCGCCCTGCTCAACCTGATTATCAATGCCCGGGACGCCATGCCAGACGGCGGCGAGTTGGTCGTGCGTACCGCCAATACCTACCTCACGGACAGCCAGTCCAGCACGCTTGAGCCGATCAAGGCCGGTGAGTATGTGATGTTTGAAGTCAGCGACAACGGTGCGGGCATGACTCCGCAAATTCTTGCCAAGGCCTTTGACCCGTTCTTTACCACCAAGCCGGTGGGCCAAGGCACCGGTCTGGGCCTGTCGATGATCTACGGCTTTGCCCAGCAGTCCGGCGGGCACGTCAGCATCATCAGCGAAAGTGGCTCCGGCACCCGCGTGCGCTTGCACTTGCCGCGCTACCTGGAGAAAACTCAGGCATAATCCGCGCCCTCGTAAAAAGCCCCACAGTTGCAAGGTATCTGCCCCATGAAAGCTCAAGCCCGCCACATTCTGGTCAAGACCGCCGAAGAAGCCGAGTCGCTCAAGCAGCGCATTGCCAAAGGCGAAGCCTTCGATGTGCTGGCCAAAAAGTTCTCGACCTGCCCGTCAGGCAAGCGCGGGGGTGACTTGGGCGAAGTGCGTCCGGGGCAGATGGTCGGGGTGATTGATCAGATCATCTTCAAAAAGCCGCTGCGCGTGGTGCACGGCCCGGTGAAGAGCAAATTCGGCTATCACCTGGTGCAAGTGTTTTACCGCGACTGAATCGGTTAACCCTGCGGGAACAAACCCCTACCTCCTTTATGTTATTGCCCTGCACCTTCCATAGCCTCAAGCTATGCACTTCCTAAAAATCATAAAGTGCGTTTCAACGAGGCTGTTGTGTCCAAAGGTATTGTTTTATCGGTTCTGGCATCGAGCCTGTTCGGTGTCATGTATTACTACACGTCCATGCTGTGGCCCCTGAGCGGGGCTGAGATCTTCGGTTGGCTGATGCTTCTGACGCTGCCATGCATGACGCTGTTCATGTTTTTCTCGGGTGACTGGCGACACGTCCCGGTGATCTTCTCCCGCCTGCGCAAGCAGCCTCGGTTGTGGGGCGTGCTGGCGGCTTCCAGCGCGCTGGTTGGGGTGCAGCTCTGGCTGTTCCTGTGGGCGCCGCTTAACGGGCATAGCCTGGATGTGTCGCTGGGGTACTTTTTGCTGCCGCTGACCATGCTGCTGACCGCGCGCATCGTGTTTGGCGAGCACTTGTCGCACTTGCAAAAAATCGCTGCTGCCCTGGCCACCATTGGTGTGGCCAACGAGGTCTATCGCGTGGGCGGGTTCTCATGGACCACGCTGCTGGTGGCCATTGGTTACCCGGTGTATTTCGTGCTGCGCAAACGCATGGCGACCGACAACCTCGGCGGTTTGTGGTTTGACATGCTGTTGCTGATCCCGATTGCCTGGTGGTTCGTGCAAAGCGGCGAACACGGTTTCGACGTGGCCAGCGAGCGAGCAGCACTGTATGTGCTAATCCCGATTCTGGGCGGCATCAGTGCCCTGGCCTTGATCAGCTACATCATTGCCAGCCGGATGCTGCCGTTCAGCCTGTTTGGCTTGCTCAGTTATGTTGAACCGGTGTTGTTGGTCCTTGTCGCCCTGCTGCTGGGCGAAAGCATCAGCTCAGGCCAATGGCTGACGTACATCCCGATCTGGCTGGCGGTGATGGTGCTGATCTTCGAAGGGTTCAAACATTTGGTGCGCCAACGTCGATCTGTGTAGCGTTTGAGCCTGCCCGGATGCTGCCCAAACTACCGTTAATCACTTTTTCAGAAAACACGAACGCTCGTTTAAAACGACTTTGGCCCAGTATTTGCTTGGACTTTTAGAGTTTGATCGTTTTCTGTAAGTATTTAAGCCAAGTCACTGGTTTAAAGGGGATTTGCCAACGACCTCCAACAACCTCAATCTATGTGCCCACTCTCATGAGTAACGCTGTAGATCCATTGAGGTTGTTGTGTCTAAAGGTATTGTTTTATCGATTTTGGCTTCGTGCTTGTTTGGCGTCCTGTACTACTTCACTTCCCTGCTTTGGCCGCTTGATGGCCAGGAAATCTTCGGCTGGCGAATACTGATTTCGCTGCCCTTCATGACTCTGTTTCTCTGCTTCTCTGGTGATTGGAAATGGGTTCCTATAATTTTCAATCGCTTACGAGACAAACCTCTACTAATTCCTTGCGCACTGATCACCAGCTTTCTGGTCGGCGTGCAGCTCTGGATGTTTATGTGGGGGCCACTCAACGGGCATGGCCTGGATGTGTCGTTGGGTTACTTTCTGCTGCCGCTGACCATGATTCTCACCGGGCGCATTGTCTACGGCGAGCATCTCTCGCATTTGCAGAAAATAGCCACCGCCCTGGCCGTGATTGGCGTGGCGAACGAGTTGTACCGCACCGGCGGTTTCTCTTGGACCACACTGGTTGTGGCCATCGGCTACCCGATGTACTTCGTGCTGCGCAAGAAAATCGGCATCGATAACCTGGGCGGTCTGTGGCTGGACATGCTGCTGATGGTCCCAGTTGCACTGTGGTTTGTGCTGGCGGGCCAGCATGTAGACCTCGATGCGCAGCGCCAGGCACTGTATTGGCTGGTGCCTTTGATGGGGATCATCAGTGCGGCCGCCGGCTTTTCTTATATTCTCGCCAGCCGTTTGCTGCCCTTCAGCCTGTTTGGCCTGCTCAGCTACGTTGAGCCGGTGCTGCTGGTGGCCGTCGCCCTGTTGCTGGGCGATAGCCTGGAAGAAGGCCAATGGCTGACCTATGGGCCGATCTGGCTGGCCGTGGCGGTCCTGGTGCTTGAAGGCTTGAAACACGTGAGCCGGCAACGCCGCTCGATCTGAGGCAAAGCGCGGGTTCGCCCGCGCTACGTTGCGTCAGACTGGCAACCACAGCTTGAAACGCGCCCCGCCCAACGGCGATTGCTCAACATTCAAGGTGCCGCCCTGGGCTTCCAGGGCTCGCCTGCTGATGGCCAACCCCAGGCCAAAACCACCGGTTGCCCGATCGCGGCTGCGGTCCAGGCGATAAAACGGCTCGAAGATGCGTTCCCGCTCTTGCTCGGGAATGCCGATGCCGTCGTCATCCACCCACAGCGAACAGCCTTTGGCATTGAGGCTAACCCCCACCTGAATCCGTCGATCGCAGTAACGCATGGCGTTGCGCAACAGGTTTTGCAAAGCCCGGGCCGTCAGCCTCGGGTCGAGGACAAAACGCTCTTCGGTGCCGTGCAGCATCACGTCGAGGACGATTTCCGGGGCTTCAAGCTCTTCGTCAAAACTACCGAGGATGCTGTCGATAAACTCCGCCAGTGACACCTCGATGCGCTCCGGGACCAGCGCCGGGTTTTGCAGACGGCTGAACGACAGCAATTCCAGCACCAATTCATCCAATTCGCGAATATGCCCGACCAGCACTTGCAAGCGCTCACGACTGGCGGGCGGCAGGTCGTCACAGAGTGCCAGCGCCAGGCCAAAATCGAGGCGGGTCAATGGGGTACGCAACTCATGTGAGACGGCGTTGAGCAAATCCCGCTGCTGGTTGAGCAGGTTTTCGATGTCCTGGGCCATCGTGTCAAAGGCGCTGGCCAGGCTGTAAATGTTGGAGCGCGGGGATATCTGCGTACGCTCGCTGAGCTGCCCCTGACCAATACGTGCTGCCGTGCGTTTGAGGCGCTCAAGATCGCGCCAGTGCGGGCGCAGCCACAGCAATAAGCCAGCAAGCAATGCCGCACCAATCAACACGTTGATGCTCCAATACAGCACGTTCAGGTCAAACGGATCAGGCGGCATCACCAGTTCGATGGCCTGCTCGCCGTTCAACGGTGAAACCACCCGCGTGCGCCAACCCCACTCACCGATGCGCAACACGCCCTGCCCCTGATGTAACTGGTGCTGTTCGGCGGTGCTGAACTGCGGGTCAGTAATGGGCAGCAGATTGATCCGCAGCGGTGCAAATTGGCTATCAAGGGCCTGCGCTAACTCGGGCCACTGTTGCGCAGGCACCTGGTCAAACTGCTTGACCAGCAAGGCTTGCATGCCGCGTGACATATCAACGTTGTAATTCATGAAACGGTCGTGAAACACCGCCACGATCATTTCCGGCACCAGATAAATGGCCCCGGCGAACGTCACGATAGTCACCAGATACAGACGGATGAGAATTTTGAACACGAATCAGCATTCCCATTCCGAGCGGCTGAACAAGTAACCTTTGCCCCACACAGTTTTGATTTTGCGGGCTTCACCGGCGTCATCGTCGAACTTGCGGCGCAATTTGGAGATGGCCACGTCAACCGAACGGTCGGTGCCGTTGAACTCGATGCCGCGCAGACGTTGCAGGATCTGGTCGCGGCTGAGCACTTCGCCGGCATGCCGGGCCAACACCACTAAGAGGTTGTATTCGCCGCTGGACAGTTCGATGATGTCGCCGCGCCATGTCACTGTGCGTTCCGACAAGTCGATGCACAGGTTGCCCATCAGGATCCGGTCACTGGCGACGTGCGCCTCTGCCAGGCTGCTGCGCCGCAATAAAGTGCGCACACGCGCCAACAGGACGCGAGGGTCGCAAGGTTTTGTCACATAATCGTCGGCCCCCATCTCTAGCCCCAGAACCTGATCATGACTATCGTCGCGCGCAGTCAACATCAGGATTGGCAAGCTTTCGGAGTCGGCGCGCAGTAATCGGCAGACCTGCAAACCATCCAGCCCCGGTAACATCAGGTCGAGAATCACCAGATCCGGGGGGTTGTTTCGCGCTCGATCACGCACTTGGTCACCGCGCGCAATGACATTGACCTGGTAACCATTGCGTTCCAGATAGCTGGCGATCAGTTCGGAGAGTGCGGCGTCGTCTTCGACCAGCAAGATAGTGGGCATAATAAATGCTTACAACCGGGGGAAAACCCAAAGGATATACAACCTCTCAGGGATAGGAGCAGAACCTTCACACTTTTTCACACACCGCCTACACAGCTTCACAACGCCTTTTGCGTGCTGCGCTTAGCATGCCAAGGTCTTTTACAGACTTACCCTGCATATATAAGAAGGCACGAACGTTGAAAAAGCTCTTCGTCCCGCTATGTCTTTCGGCACTGGCTTTAGCCTTGAGTGCCTGCGGTAAAACTCCGGCCACTGAAGAAAAGACGCCTGTGGTCAAGGTCAGCACTGAAGTCATCGTCCCGCAAGCGCTGTCGATCAATAACGAACTGAGTGGCCGCGTGGTTGCGCCGCGTGTCGCGCAGGTCAGCGCGCGAGTGGCGGGCGTCGTCATCAAGCGCGCTTTCGAAGAAGGCAGCGAAGTCAAACAAGGGGACGTGCTGTTTATTATTGATCCTGCGCCGTTGCAGGCCGATCTGGACAGCGCGCAAGCAGCACTGCGCAAATCCGAGGCACTTGCCCTCCAGGCAAAACTGCAAGACCAGCGTTACAGCGCCTTGGTCGACAGCAATGCTGTGAGCCGTCAGGACTACGACAATGCCCGCGCGCAATCGCTGCAGGCCCAGGCCGAAGTCGCCGCCAACAAGGCCGCTGTGCAACGGGCAAAACTGAATCTGGGCTATGCCACCGTGATAGCGCCGATTTCCGGGCGTATCGGTCGTGCGCTGGTCACCGAAGGTGCACTGGTAGGCCAGGGTGAAGTGACACCGCTGGCTCGCATCCAACAACTGGACCCGATTCAGGTTGACCTGATGCAATCAACCCGTGACCTCGACAACCTGCGCGATTCATTTCGCGCCGGGGACTTGCAACAGGTCGGCAAGAATCAGGCACGCGTCACCTTGATCCGCGACAACGGCAGTCTCTACCCGGTACCGGGCAAACTGTTGTTTACCGATGTCAGCGTTGACCCGAGCACCGGGCAGATCATCCTGCGCAGTGAGTTTGCCAACCCGGACCGCGACTTGTTGCCGGGCAGCTTTGTTCGCGTGCGCCTGGAACAGGCGGTCAATAAGCAAGGCATCAGCGTGCCGCAACGGGCCATTCTGCGTGACAGCGCGGGGGTGGCGCAGGTGCTGCTGGTAGATGCTGAAAGCAAGGTCAAACAGCAGCCCGTGCAACTGGGCGGCGTGATCAATGATCGCTGGATCGTTAACGAAGGCCTGAAGGCGGGCGACCGCATTGTGATCGAAGGTCTGCAACACGCACGTCCCGGTGAACAGGTGCAAATTGATGACCCGACACCTCCCCTCGCACACTCCACGGATCGGTGAGCATGCCGCAGTTTTTTATCGATCGCCCGATCTTTGCCTGGGTCGTAGCGTTATTTATTGTGCTGGCCGGGGCCTTGGCGCTGCCGAAGCTGCCCGTGGCCAAATACCCGGTGGTCGCGCCGCCGCAAGTTGAAGTGTATGCGGTGTACCCCGGCGCGTCGGCGCATACCTTGGACGAAAGCGTGGTCAGCCTGATTGAGCAAGAGCTCAACGGCACCGACGGCCTGCTGTATTTCGAGTCCCAGAGCAGTTTGGGCAGTGCCAGCATTACAGCCACGTTCAAGCCGGGTACAGACCCGGAAATGGCTCAGGTCAACGTGCAAAACCGCCTTAAAGCGGTGGAGTCGCGTTTGCCACAAGCAGTTATCCAGCAAGGCTTGCAGGTTGAGAAAATCTCCTCGGGTTTCTTGATGCTGGTAACGCTGACCGCAGACCCGAGCAGCGGGCTGGATGAGGTTGCCCTCAGCGACTACCTCGCGCGCAACGTGATGAACGAGATCAAGCGTGTTGAAGGGGTCGGCAAGGCTCAGCAGTATGGCTCTGAACGGGCCATGCGGATCTGGATCGACACGCAAAAACTCATTGGTTTCAACCTAACACCGGCGGACGTCAACCAAGCGATTGCCAGCCAGAACGCGCAAGTGTCTGCTGGCAGCATCGGTGATTTGCCGGGGCGTTCGACCCAGGAAATTACCGCCACGGTGCTGGTTAAGGGCCAACTGTCGAGCCCGCAAGAGTTCGGCGATATTGTCCTGCGCGCCAACCCGGACGGTTCCACGGTTCGGGTCAGCGATGTGGCACGGGTTGAGATCGGCAGCCAGGAGTACCAATACGGCACCCGCCTGAACGGCAAGTCGTCCAGTGCTTTCAGCGTCAAATTGGCACCTGAGGCGAACGCCTTGAGTACCGGCAATATGATCCGCGCCAAAATGGATGAGCTGAGCCGCTACTTCCCTGAGGGCGTTGAGTACAAGATCCCTTATGACACCACGCCGTTCGTCAAAGTCTCGATCACCAAGGTGGTGTACACACTGATCGAAGCCATGGTGCTGGTGTTCGCGGTGATGTTCCTGTTTTTGCAGAACATCCGTTACACGCTGATCCCGACCCTGGTAGTGCCTGTGGCCCTGATGGGCACATTCGCCACGATGCTAGTGCTGGGTTTCTCGATCAACGTACTGACCATGTTCGGTATGGTACTGGCCATCGGGATTCTGGTGGACGACGCGATTGTGGTGGTTGAGAACGTTGAGCGGATCATGCTCAGCGAAGGCTTGCCGCCCCGCGAGGCCACGCACAAGGCCATGACGCAAATTAGCGGGGCGATCATCGGCATTACTCTGGTACTGGTGGCCGTGTTCATTCCCATGGCGTTTATGCCGGGCTCGGTGGGCGTGATCTATCAGCAGTTCTCGGTGGCGATGGCAACCTCGATTCTGTTCTCGGCGTTCTTGGCCCTGTCGCTGACCCCGGCCCTGTGCGCGACACTGCTCAAGCCCATTGCCAAGGGTGAGCACCATGCCAAGGGCGGCTTTTTTGGCTGGTTCAACCGCAAGTTTGAGCGTCTGTCTGAGGGCTACGAGCATTGGGTGGTGCACCTGATCAAACGCAGCGGCCGTTATCTGTTGCTTTACGGTGCCTTGCTGGTGGTGCTGGTGGTGTGTTTTGCGCGCCTGCCCTCCTCCTTTCTGCCCGTTGAGGATCAGGGCTTCATCATTACTGACATTCAGTTGCCGCCAGGGGCCAGCCAGGGCCGGACGATCGCGGTGGCCAAGCAGATCGAAGCTCACTACGCCGAAGAGCCCGGGGTCAGCAACGTGACCATGATTCTGGGCTTCAGCTTCTCGGGTAGCGGACAGAACGCCGCGCTGGCGTTTACCACCTTCAAGGACTGGTCGACCCGTGGCATCAAGGATTCCGCTTCGGCCATCGCAGATCGCGCAAACGCCGCGTTTGGCGAGCTCAAAGACGCGGTGGCGTTCTCCATTCTGCCGCCTGCGGTCAGTGGTTTGGGCACCTCCAGCGGTTTTGAATTGCGCCTGCAAGACCGTGGCGGTGTCGGTTATGACGTGCTGATGCAAGCGCGAACCGAGTTGATGGCTCTGGCCGAGAAAAGCCCGGTGCTGGCCAACGTGCGCGAAGACTCCCTGGCAGAAAGCCCGCAAGTACAACTCGAAGTCGACCGCAAACGGGCCAATGCGCTGGGCATTTCGTTTGCCGACATCGGTAATGTGCTGTCGACCGCCGTGGGCTCTGCCTACGTCAACGACTTCCCCAATCAGGGGCGCATGCAACGGGTTGTCGTACAGGCTGAAGGCGATCAACGCAGCCAGGTTGAAGACCTGCTGAAGATCAATGTGCGCAATAACCTGGGGAAAATGGTGCCATTGTCGTCATTTGTCGAAGCGCGCTGGATTCAAGGCCCGTCGCAGATGTCCCGCTACAACGGTTATCAGGCGGTGAGTATTTCGGGTGAAGCAGGCCCGGGCCACACAACGGGTGAAGCCATGCTGGAAATGCAACGCCTGGTTGATCAGTTGCCGGCAGGCATCGGCCTTGAATGGACTGGGTTGTCGCTGCAGGAAAAGCTCTCCGGCTCTCAGGCGCCGTTGTTGTTGGGCCTGTCGTTACTGGTGGTGTTCCTGTGCCTTGCGGCGCTGTATGAAAGCTGGTCGATTCCCACCGCAGTGCTGTTGGTAGTGCCTTTGGGCGTGCTCGGTGCGGTGTTGGCGGTGACGTTGCGCGGCATGCCGAATGACGTGTTCTTTAAAGTGGGCTTGATTACGATTATTGGCTTGTCGGCCAAGAACGCCATTTTGATCATCGAATTCGCCAAGACCCTGTACGACGAAGGCCATGACCTGGTTGAGGCCACGGTGAAAGCCGCCCGCTTGCGTCTGCGGCCGATTGTCATGACTTCGTTGGCCTTTATCCTCGGCGTTGTGCCTCTGGCGATTGCCACAGGCGCCAGCTCGGGCAGCCAGCAAGCCATTGGTACAGGCGTTATCGGCGGCATGATCGTCGCCACATTGGCCGTGGTATTTGTGCCGGTATTCTTTGTGGTGGTGATGAAACTGACCCGCAGCAAACCGCGTCAACGTTAACGCCTGCTTCACGTGCTAAGGTTCGGCAACGCCCAGTAACATGGATTGTATTGACGATGCCGCACCTTGCACGTACCCATCCTCGCCTGACCGCTGGCACCTTGTTGGGGCTGGCGGTCGGCATCTTTAATCCCGCCACCTCGTTGACCACCAAGTTTCTGTTGGGTTGGAACGCCGGTGTCTGGCTGTACTTGCTCCTGACCCTGTGGCTGATGCTTCGCTCCAAAGTGGGCGACGTCAAACGCACCGCAGAAATAGAAGACGAAAATGCCAGCATGGTGCTGTTCACCGTGAGCTTCGCGGCGGTTGTCAGCTTGGCGGCGATTACCCTCGAACTCACCGGCAACAGCCAACTGCGTCACTCCGAGCAACTGCTGCACTACGCCTTTACCGGGCTGACCGTGGTGGGCTCATGGCTGATGATCGGGGTTATTTTCGGCCTGCACTATGCGCGGTTGTTTTATAACAACGAAGGGACGGAGCCAGCCTTGCGCTTCCCCGAAGGTGAATTGAACCCGGACTACTGGGACTTTATGTATTTTTCTTTCACCCTGAGCGTTGCGGTACAAACGTCAGACGTAGAAGTCGCCACTCGCGAAATGCGCAAAGCAGTGCTGGGCCATTCGCTGCTGGGGTTTTTGTTCAATACGGCAGTGCTGGGGTTTTCGATCAACATTGCAGCGGGGCTGTTTTAACACTAACCGCCAAACGTGCAGAAGCGAGCGTGTCTCGCGATCTTTAGCGTGTTTAAAAGATCGCGAGGCAAGCTCGCTCCTGCAGCCGTTGGCTGTTACTTAGTTGGCTTCAAGCACGCCACGACGAATCTGGTCGCGCTCGATGGATTCGAACAGTGCCTTGAAGTTGCCCTCGCCAAAGCCATCATCACCCTTGCGCTGGATAAATTCGAAGAACACCGGGCCCATCAGGTTTTCCGAGAAGATTTGCAGCAACAGGCGTTTGTCACCTTCAACCGACGAGCCATCCAGTAGAATGCCGCGCGACTGCAGGGCTTCGACCGATTCACCATGGTCAGGCAGACGACCTTCGAGCATTTCGTAGTAGGTGTCTGGCGGCGCGGTCATGAAACGCATGCCGATTTTTTTCAATGCATCCCAGGTCTTGATCAAGTCATCGGTCAAGAAGGCCACGTGCTGAATGCCTTCACCGTTGAACTGCATCAAGAACTCCTCGATCTGACCAGAGCCTTTGGACGACTCTTCGTTCAACGGAATACGGATCATGCCATCCGGTGCAGTCATGGCCTTGGAGGTCAAGCCGGTGTATTCGCCCTTGATGTCGAAGTAGCGAATTTCGCGGAAGTTGAACAGCTTCTCGTAAAAGTTGGCCCAATAAGCCATGCGACCGCGATACACGTTGTGCGTCAGGTGGTCGATGATCTTCAGCCCTGCTCCCACTGGATGACGCTCAACACCTTCAATAAACACGAAGTCGATGTCATAAATCGAACTGCCTTCGCCGTAACGGTCAATCAGGTACAGCGGCGCGCCGCCAATGCCCTTGATCGCAGGCAGGTTCAACTCCATCGGGCCGGTCGGGATTTCAATAGGTTGAGCACCCAGTTCCAACGCACGGTTATAGGCTTTTTGCGCGTTGGCTACGCGGAACGCCATGCCACACACGGAAGGCCCGTGCTCGGCGGCGAAATAGGAGGCAACGCTGTGCGGCTCATTATTGAGGATCAGGTTGATATGGCCCTGGCGATACAGGTGCACGTCTTTGGAGCGATGGGTGGCCACCTTGGTGAAGCCCATGATTTCAAAGATAGGTTCGAGGGTATTGGCTACGGGTGCTGCGAATTCGATGAATTCAAAGCCCATCAGGCCCATTGGGTTTTCGTATAGATCGGCCATTTTGGCGCCTCATCAGAGTCATTTTTACAATTAACAGTAGGTTATTTGCCAAGAATGCTGAGGGACACAGGCGGCGCACAGGAGATCCCGCGTACACTGCGCGCCAGGAAATCTCCGTAGATCAGTTGAAACCCGAATATCTTCATTTAGCCATCTCTTACGCGGTGGTGACGCCTGATGACAGGGGTCATTATTCTTGTATGCGTAAGCGGATTCTACATGGCGTAATCATGTTTGTCTTACATCATGTGAAATGACCCTAAACCAATGCTAGGCTTTGTCTATTCATCTCACCTTGCCGCAGTCGCCATCAGTCCTCGGGATCTTGAATGCCATTAACGCTCAAACGGACCCGAAAATGGACCGATCGCTACGCGCTGGTCGTACTCAGCGCGTTACTGCCCATTGTCCTGGGTGTTTTTATCATTGTCTGGCAGGCCAGCAGGTCACTGGAATCAGAAGCCAGTGATACCGCTAAAGAGGCCGTTCGCCAATTCGATCTCATGTTGGACAATGCCAAGCTGGCCGCAGATGTTGTATCCCCTCTCGCAGGCCAGCCGTGCGAACAGGTAGAACTGGACCTGCGTGAACAGGTGACGCGCCGCCCTTTTGTCCGCTCAGTGAATCTGGTCTGGAATAACCAGATTTATTGCACATCCCTGTTTGGCAACTTTAAAGAACCGGTCAATGCGGCTGACTATAACAACGGTGTGTTGTGGCTCATGCCCGGCAACGCGGTTACCCCAGACCAGCCGCTGCTGGTTTATCGCCGCGAACAAGACCAGGCCGGTGCCATTGTCAGCCTCTACGGCCTGCACTTGATCAATGTCTTGAGTCTAATCAACCCGTACACGCAAATGATGTTTCAAGTGGCCAACAACTCCATAGACCGCTACGCAGTGGTCCGTAACACACCGCCTGCGCCTTATCCTGTTGCATCTGTAAGCGTGTCGTCTGCGCAATATCCTTATCGCGTCATGGCAGGGTTTAGCGAAGGCACGCTGTGGCGTTTTATTAAAGCCCGGTACTTGGGCTTATTGGCCCTGTTTGTATTTTTGGGCTGCGTTTCTGGCGCGACTGTTCTCTGGCTGCAAAAGCGTATGTCTTTATCCTCCCCCACCCACGAGCTGCAACGCGGGCTGGAAGCTGAAGAGTTCATTCCTTACTTTCAGCCAGTGGTGCGCAGTGACACACAACAATGGGCCGGTGCCGAAGTCCTGATGCGCTGGCAACACCCAACTGAAGGGTTGGTGCGGCCTGACTTGTTTATTCCACTGGCGGAACACTCGGGTCTCATTGTGCCGATGACCCGTTCACTGTTTCGTCAAACTGCACAGTTACTGGCGCCTTACGCCAACAGCATGGCGCCGGGCTTTCACTTGGGCTTCAACATTAGCGCTCATCACTGCCACAGCCTTGAACTGATAGACGATTGCCGTGCGCTGCTTCAGGCATTCCCGCCGGGACGCATCACGTTGGTACTGGAGTTGACTGAGCGCGAATTGGTGATACCCAGCGTGATCACCCACCAGTTGTTTGCCGAGCTGCGCGCGATGGGGATCATGATTGCGCTGGATGATTTTGGTACCGGGCACTCAAGCTTGAGCTACTTGCACGAATTCAATGTCGATTACTTGAAGATCGATCAAAGCTTTGTCGCCATGATTGGGGCAGATGCATTATCCAGCCCGATCCTGGACAGCATCATTGACTTGAGCGCCAAGCTGAACCTCGGGCTGGTGGCTGAGGGCGTCGAAACACAAGAGCAAAGTGAGTACCTGGCACTTAAAGGCGTAGAGTTCTTGCAGGGGTATCTATATGCCCGTCCGTTAACTGCCGACGATTTCATTAAGTCTTTAATGGCGCAACATCGAGCGTCGGTTTAAACGTTCAAGGTGATTCTTCAGCAAAAGTGAATATCGGCTGGCGCACGGAAAAATGACAACTACAATTTCGATCAGGTTGAAGTTTATTGACAGTCAATAACAAAGCCCTCGTGTTTCGGCTGAACTGTTGACTCGGGTCTCTGTCTACCCCTTGCTGCCTCGCCTCATTAATTCACTTCGGCCCTGTCAATGCCGAAGCCATGACCGGAGTAATGACCTTGTCCAGACTTGCTGAATACCGTGCTGCCGAAAAGGCCCTTCAAGAACAAATGGCTCAGTTGGAAGCCTTGAAGAATGATGCCGGGCTTAAAAAAGAAATCGAGTTTGAACAGAAACTTAAGGCGCTGATGAGCTCTTACGGCAAAGGCCTGCGAGAGATTATTGCCATTCTGGATCCAAACCCTGCAGCTGCGCGCCAAACAGCAGCGCCTAAACAGCGCAAGGCTCGTGTTTTAAAAGTCTATAAAAACCCGCATACCGGCGAATTGATTGAAACCAAAGGTGGTAATCACCGTGGTTTGAAGGCATGGAAAGAACAATACGGCGCAGCCACTGTTGAGTCCTGGGTACGCACTTAATGCTTTAGTAGTATAAAAACCCTGCCCGGCAGGGTTTTTTAATATCACTAAACCCAGACATAACTAACGTGACTTACAGACAGTGTGAGGTTCGTGCAACACGCGCCGTTAAGCAAAATGTTAATAATCACTCACGATCAATTGTCACAATGATGACCCTCGCGCAAGGCACAATAAGCCCATTTCCCGAGAACGGAGTCTCCCCGGATGAAAGGCCAAATTAACCGATGCCCTTTCACAGTTTTTTCACACGATTCATCACAGGATAGAGGCTGCTAAAGGACTAGCGCCCCATGCCCGCTTCGGCGGGCTTCTTTTTGCCTGAATTTTGCCAATTCCCCTCCACGCACTCTCGCTGAACACCCCAAACAACGATCTTTTGTTGCCCGCGGGGTTCGCGCAGGCCGTCACATTCCGTATCATTCGTGCATCGACTGTTTACCCATGCATCACTTTCGGAGGGTTCATGAGCCTGCAAGAGCTGAACAACGTCCCTGGCGTAACCGCACAACCGGATAGCGCTACCCAACAATTCGTTTTCAACCACACCATGCTGCGCGTCAAAGACATCGAGAAATCCCTCGATTTCTATACCCGCGTCCTGGGTTTCTCGCTGCTGGAAAAGCGCGACTTCCCGGAAGCCGAATTCAGCCTGTACTTTCTGGCGCTGGTTGATAAAGCCCTGATCCCGGCTGACGATGCTGCCCGCACCGTGTGGATGAAGTCGATCCCAGGCATCCTGGAGTTGACTCACAACCACGGCACCGAAAACGATGCCGATTTTGCTTACCACAACGGCAACACTGACCCGCGTGGTTTCGGCCATATCTGCATCGCGGTACCTGATATCGTCGCCGCCTGCGAGCGCTTTGAAGCCTTGGGCGTGGACTTCCAGAAGCGCCTGACTGACGGCCGCATGAAGTCTCTGGCCTTTATCAAGGACCCGGACGCCTACTGGGTCGAGATCATTCAGCCGACCCCGCTGTAACGTTCGCACGTCAAAAAACCCATGATCGCTCATGGGTTTTTTTACGCCTGAAACATGAGCGTTGTTCAGAAGCGATCAAGCCCGTAGCATTAGATACGCCACGTATGTTGTATGGATTGAATTGGATTCAGGAGATCTGCGCCTCTATGGTACGAACACGCAAAGAGATGATCGAAGACACGCGGCACAGGCTTTTGGCAGCAGGCAGGCAAGCATTCGCGAGCAAAGGCTATGCCGAGTCCTCAATGGATGACTTCACTGCCAATGTCGGCCTGACCCGGGGAGCGCTTTATCACCACTTTGGCGACAAAAAAGGCTTGCTTGAGGCCGTCATCCAGCAAATAGACGCCGAGACGTCTGTACGCCTGCACGCCATTACCGCTCAGGCGAACTCCACCTGGGATGGCTTTATCAATGAAAGCATCGCCTACATGGAGATGGCGATAGAGCCGGAAATCCAGCGTATTGTGCTGCTCGATGGCCCCGCAGTACTGGGCAACCCTGCCCTGTGGTCAAACCAGAACGCTTGCATTCAGGGCACCATGGACTGCCTGGAGAAGCTGAAAAGCGAGCACGTCATCCAGGACATCGAGGTTGAAGCAACAGCCAGGCTGTTGAATGGCGCCACATTGAGCGCCGCCTTGTGGATCGCCGCTGATCCACAACCACTGGCCGCACTGGAGAAAGCAAAAAATGCATTCGTCGCGCTGGCCAATGGTTTGCTGAAAGATTCAAGCCCCAAAGCGTAATCCATTTTGCACACAAAAAAAGCGCAGCCCGTGGGCTGCGCTTTTGTTTACTGAGAGGCTTTGCTAACGCAACGCGACTCTATTGCAGAGCAATCAATCCGGCGCCGAAGTGCGGATCAAGTGATCGAAAGCGCTCAGAGAAGCTTTAGCGCCCTCGCCGACCGCAATCACGATCTGCTTATAAGGCACGGTGGTCACGTCACCGGCAGCAAAGATCCCCGGGATCGATGTCTCACCGCGTGCATCAACCACGATCTCGCCACGCGGAGTCAGCTCGATGGTGCCTTTGAGCCAGTCGGTGTTAGGCAGCAGACCGATCTGCACAAAAATGCCTTCCAGCTCAACAGTGTGCACAGCTTCTGTCGCACGGTCCTTGTAGCGCAGACCGTTGACCTTCTGCCCGTCACCGGTCACTTCAGTGGTCTGGGCGTTAGTGATCACCGTTACGTTTGGCAAGCTGTTGAGCTTGCGCTGCAACACGGCGTCAGCACGCAACTTGGTGTCAAACTCGAGCAATGTCACGTGTGACACGATGCCTGCCAGGTCAATGGCCGCCTCGACACCCGAGTTACCACCACCGATTACCGCAACGCGCTTGCCTTTAAACAGCGGGCCGTCACAGTGCGGGCAGTAAGCCACGCCACGGCTGCGGTATTCCTGCTCGCCCGGCACATTCATTTCGCGCCAGCGGGCACCGGTCGCCAGAATCACGGTCTTGGCTTTGAGCGAAGCACCGCTGGCGAACTTAACTTCGTGCAGCTCACCCGCTTTGCCCGGCAACAGCTTGTCGGCACGTTGCAGGTTCATAATGTCGACGTCGTATTGCTTGACGTGTTCTTCCAGCGCGGTGGCCAGTTTCGGCCCTTCGGTTTCTTGCACCGAGATAAAGTTCTCGATCGCCATGGTGTCGAGCACCTGGCCGCCGAAGCGCTCTGCCGCCACACCGGTACGAATGCCTTTACGCGCCGCGTAGATGGCCGCTGCTGCACCGGCTGGGCCGCCACCGATAACCAGCACATCAAAGGCTTCTTTGGCGCTGATTTTTTCGGCCTGACGCTCAATGGCGCTGGTGTCCAGCTTGCCAAGGATCTCTTCCAGGCCCATGCGGCCCTGACCGAAGTTAACCCCGTTGAGGTAAACGCTCGGCACCGCCATCACTTGACGCTCGGTGACTTCGTCCTGGAACAGCGCGCCGTCAATCGCCACGTGGCGAATGTTAGGGTTCAACACCGCCATCAGGTTCAGCGCCTGCACCACATCCGGGCAGTTCTGGCATGACAGCGAGAAATACGTCTCGAAGCTGAACTCACCTTTAAGTGAGCGGATTTGTTCAATCACTTCGGCACTGGCTTTCGATGGGTGGCCGCCGACTTGCAGCAGGGCCAGCACCAGCGAAGTAAATTCGTGGCCCATCGGGATACCAGCAAAACGCAAGCTGATATCGCCGCCTGGACGGTTCAACGAGAACGACGGTTTGCGCGCATCGTTGCCGTTTTCCAGCAAGGTAATCTGGCTGGAGAGGCTGGTAATTTCTTTTAACAGGTCATGCATTTCACGGGATTTCGCACCGTCGTCGAGAGACGCAACGATCTCGATCGGCTGTGTGACCCGCTCCAGGTATGACTTCAACTGTGCTTTTAGATTGGCGTCCAACATACGGGCGATCTCCTAACTGTTTAATTCTGTGTCAAAAAAAACGCCCGAGCGAATATCGCCCGGGCGTTTTGAGGGCGATGCTGCTGACAACTCAGGTGCGGATCACCGCCCTAGTCTTCACAGACTTAGATCTTGCCAACCAGGTCCAGCGAAGGAGCGAGGGTGGATTCACCTTCTTTCCATTTAGCTGGGCAGACTTCGCCTGGGTGAGCAGCAACGTACTGAGCAGCCTTGATTTTGCGCAGCAGCTCGGAAGCGTCACGGCCAACACCGCCGTCGTTCAGTTCAACGATTTTGATCTGACCTTCCGGGTTGATCACGAAAGTACCGCGGTCAGCCAGACCTGCTTCTTCGATCAGAACGTCGAAGTTGCGGGAGATGGTCAGCGTAGGGTCGCCGATCATGGTGTACTGGATTTTGCCGATGGCTGGCGAAGTGTTGTGCCAGGCAGCGTGAGCAAAGTGGGTGTCAGTCGACACGCTGTAGATTTCCACGCCGAGTTTTTTGAACTCTTCGTAGTTGTCAGCCAGGTCTTCCAGCTCGGTTGGGCAAACGAAGGTGAAGTCGGCTGGGTAGAAGAACACTACAGACCACTTGCCTTTCAGGTCAGCGTCCGACACTTCCACGAAGCTGCCGTTTTTGTATGCAGTAGCTTTGAACGGTTTTACTTGGCTGTTGATGATAGGCATCGTTGACTCTCCGTCAGGGTTGAAAAGTTGATGGGGTGAATCCTAACAACTCATTTCGTATCTGGCTCATTGGTAAAGCTGATGCTCACGATTGGTTTTGACTATCAGCCGACCCTATAAATAGTCAAAAACTAAATATGGACCGAATGGCCGGCTTTCAAGTTGACGTCGATCAGCTACCAATGCGTTTTTCAGCGGTCATGCTCATCCCGGCAAACGGGGTGGACTCAACATAGCGCATGGCTGACTTGATGTCTTTCCAGCCGACGTAATTCATCAGCGACTTCAAGTCCCATCCACTTTGATGCGCCCATGTTGCAAAACCGCGACGCAGCGAGTGACTGGTGTAATGTTCGGCAGAAATACCGGCGCGCTCCAGCGCCTGGCGCAGCAGCGGGATCACGCTATTGGCGTGCAAGCCCTCCTCACTCAGATTGCCCCAGCGATCAATACCCCTGAACACCGGGCCGCGTACCAGGGCTGCTGTATTCAGCCATTCGATGTAAGCCCGCACCGGGCATAGCCTCAGCAGCGCCGGGGTTTGAAAGGTCTTGCCCAGATTGTCGCGATCACTTTTGCTGCGCGGCAAATACAAGGTAATGCCCGAGCCTGCCACCGCCTGGACGTGCTCGACCTGCAAGCGACACAACTCATCGCTACGAAACCCGCGCCAGAACCCCAGCAGGATCAACGCCGCATCGCGCCGCGCGCGCAGCAGTCCCGGTTGATCCGCATTGGCCTGCGCGATATTCGCCTCACTTTCAAGCCAGTCAATGACTTGCTCCAGATGCTGCAACTGTAGCGGCGCAGCTTGCTTCTCTTGGGCCGGATGCAGCGCGCGAATGCCCTTGAACACTTTGCGCACCACCGGTGACTTGGTCGGATCGGCAAAGCCCTGGCTGTTATGCCACTGCGCAATCGCCGACAAACGCAGCTTGAGCGTGTTGATCGACAGCAGGCCGGCGTGCGCAACCAGATAGCGCGCCACGCTGTCGCTGGTGGCGGGCAAAAAGCCGCCCCAGGTCACTTCGAAATGCTCGATGGCTGCCCGATAACTGCGACGGGTGTTATCGCGGGTCGCGGCGTTTAAGTAGCGATCCAGCTCGCTCATGCCCTGTTCTCTTGGTTGACGTACTGAAATAGCGCCTAAAAAACGGCTCAGGCGCTATGACACGGGATAATACCAGTATATCCCGCCTTAAAATTAGCAATTAATGACAAAAATAAAGTGCTAATATAGTACGTAATTACAGGGTACATACCACAGTACATAATCGTAGGAGAAGGCCATGGCTCGTGGCGGCGTAAACAAGGCGGTGGTGCAAATAGCGCGCACGGCGATACTGGCTCGCGGCGAACACCCCAGCATCGATGCAGTACGAATTGAAATGGGCAACACCGGGTCGAAAACCACGATCCACCGCTACCTCAAGGAGCTCGACGAGACTGACTCCCGGCGTGGCGTGCAGCACGAACAGTTAGGTGACGAGCTGAGCGAACTGGTCGCCCGCCTCGCTCAGCGCCTGAAAGAGCAAGCGCAAGAGCCGATAGACCGCGCCGAAGCGCACTACGAGCAGCTCAAAGCAGAGTTACGCGACCAACTGGCGCAAGCGCAGCAAGACCATCTGCAATTGCAGAAAGAGCTGGACATCCAGAACACGGCCTTGCAGCAAGAAACTGCGAACCTGGAAGCCACCCGCTCCATGCTGCAAACCGAGCAAACGCGCAACGCCGCCCTCAATCAGGCGTGCAGCGATTTCGAGCTGCGCCTCAACGACCGCGACGAGCAGATCCGCTCTCTGGAAGAAAAACACCTGCACGCCCGCGATGCGCTGGAGCATTACCGCAGCGCGGTCAAAGAGCAGCGCGAGCAGGAACAGCGCCGTCATGAAGGGCAACTGCAACAACTACAAATGGAATTGCGCCAAGCGCAGCAAAGCGCGCTGGTGCGTCAGGACGAAATCACCCAACTGCACCGCGATAACGAACGCGTACTCAGTGAAAGCCGCGTATTAAGCAAAGAGCTGAATCAAGCCAGCGATCAGCAGCACAAACTGAGCAACCTGAATGAACGACTGACCGCCCAACTGAGCCAGCAAGAAAGCGAACGCACATTGCTGCAAGAACGCTTGCGGGTCGCCACCCAAGAAAGTCAGGCATTAAAAGAAGCGCAAAATCAGGCCCTTGAAGCCAGCGCAGCTTTGACATTAAGAGCCCTCAAGGCGGAGGCGGCGCTGGAGACCCTCACTGCCAGCCCAAGCAACACCCCAAAAGAGGCTACCGAGAATTAACCCTTGAGCAGGCTTGCCCGTCAGCGCCAGCAACTCCACGTGCAAGCCCGCTCCCAGAACATGCGTTCAGCAACCGTTCAGCCAATGAAATCGATTCTTGTTTAGCAATACGTATCAGTATGTTACAAATTAGCCACTACTAATTCGTGACGCGGTGCTCTCTTCATGCTTGTTCCTTTTCTGATCATGCTGCGCGAGGGCATTGAAGCCGCGCTTATCGTCGGCATTATTGCCAGCTACCTTAAGCAAACCGGGCGTGGGCAGTGGATGCCAGCGGTATGGATCGGGGTTTTCCTTGCCGCAGCCTTGTCCCTGCTGGTCGGTGGCGGCCTGGAGCTGATGAGCGCTGAATTCCCGCAAAAGCAACAAGAACTCTTTGAAGGCATCGTCGGCCTGATTGCCGTCGGCATCCTCAGTTCGATGGTGTTCTGGATGCGCAAAGTCGCGCGTTCAATTAAAAGCTCGCTGCACACCTCCCTTGATCACGCTCTTGCCGGCTCCAAACACCAGGTCACTGCGCTGATCGCCATGGTGTTTTTTGCCGTGGCCCGTGAAGGCCTGGAAACCGTGTTCTTCCTGCTCGCGGTTTTCCAGCAAAGCGAGGGCCCGGCAGCGCCTTTGGGCGCTCTGCTCGGTTTGATTCTGGCGATCTTTGTCGGTTTTGCGATTTACACCGGCAGCATGCGCCTGAACCTCGGCCTGTTTTTTCGTTGGACCGGGCTGTTCATTCTGGTAGTAGCGGCGGGCATTCTGGCCAACTCCGTCCAGGCCCTGCACGAAGCCGGCTTGTGGAATGCCCTGCAAGGCGTGGTGTTTGACATTAGCAGCACGCTGCCGATGGACGGCCCGCTCGGCTCAGTCCTCGCCGGCATGTTCGGCTATCAAGATGCGCCCACCGTCAGCGTGCTCGGCGCTTATGTCATTTATCTGGTCGCGGCCCTGGTGATGTTCTTTCGCTCCCCGCCCGCACCAAAGGTTGCTCAACCCTCTTCAGTGACAAACTCATAAGGTCCTGCATGTCTACCCCTGCAAGCGGTACACCCCCTCGCGCACTGCGCTGGGCGGTGGCCGGCTCGGTGATCGTTATGATCGCGGCCGGCGGTTTGTTCTATTACGCCTCGCAACTGGCCGCCGCCAAACGCAAGGTTCACAGCAATGAAATCACCGTTACGATTCACCCGCACAGCTGCGAACCGAATGAGCTGACAGTTCCGGCAGGCTTTAACAGCTTCCGCATCGTCAACGCCTCGGAACGCGCAGTGGAATGGGAAATCCTCGACGGCGTGCTGGTGATCGAAGAGCGCGAAAACATTGCCCCCGGTTTGAGTCAGGTGATCAATGCCACGCTCAACCCCGGTGATTACGCCATTACTTGCGGCCTGCTCAGCAACCCGCGCGGCAAGCTCCATGTCACACCGACCGCCGAATCTGAAGCCAAGGCCAAGGCGCGCCCATCGATGGTGGCGTTTATCGGCCCGCTGTCTGAGTTCCGGGTGTACGTGAGCAGCCAGAGCAACGCGCTGATCAAGGCGGTAGAAGCTCTGTCGCAAGCTATCAGCAGTGGCGACCTTGCCCAGGCGCAAACACTCTATGTACCGGCGCGCGAGGCTTATCAGCGCTTGGCACCCGCCGCGCAACGTTTGGGCGAACTGGACAACACCCTCAATGCCCGCGCCGACTATTTTGAAAAACGCGAGCAGGATCCAGGCTTCAGCGGCTTCCATCGCCTCGAATATGGCCTGTTTGATCAACGCAGCACCCAGGGCCTGGCGCCTGTGGCCGAACAACTGCAAGCCAATGCGGCGTTGCTCAAGCAGCAACTGATGGCGCAATCACTGCCGCCCGAGCAGTTAGTCAGCATCGTTTCGCGCACGCTGCACAACATGGCCGACACCCGCGCCACCAGCGGCGAAGAAGAGCGCTACAGCCATATCGACCTCAACGGTTTTGCCGCCAACCTGCAAACCACCCGCAAAGTGGTTGACCTGTTGCGCCCACTGCTGGCCAAAAACAATGCCGACATCTTGCTCAACATTGATAACGCCAGCACTGCACTCGACACCGAACTCGACACCTTTAAAACCGCACAGGGTTACGCCACGTACGACACGGTAAGCGCCGCCCAGCGTCAAGCAATCAGTAACAAGGCCAAGGCTCTGGCCGATGCACTCGATGGAATCGATCCAGCCCTCGGCCTTTCCGGCCTGTAATGCAGACGAGACGCACATGAGCGATTCAGACAACACCCAGAATGAGATCAACCTGCAACGTCGTCGCGTACTGCTCGGCATGGGCGTCGCCGGTGCCGCGCTGGCAGGCAGCGCTCTCAGTTGCCCGGCCATGGCCGCCAGCGGTGCAGCCAATGCGCAAGTGGCTCAGGCACCCAGCAGCGACAAGACCCAGGATCACCACGAGTTCCACGGCCAGCACCAAAACGGCATCGTCACGCCTCGCCCGGCTGCCGGCATGCTGGTGTCCTTCGACGTGCTGGCCACTGATCGTGCAGACCTCGAACGCCTGTTCCGCACCCTGAACGAACGCATCGCGTTTATGACCAAGGGCGGCCCGGTGACACAAGTCGACCCCAAACTGCCACCCACCGACTCAGGGATCCTCGGCCCGGTGGTTACGCCTGACAACCTGACCGTGACGGTGTCGGTCGGAGAGTCGCTGTTTGATGAGCGTTACGGCTTGGGCAGCGTCAAGCCCAAACACCTGAGCCGCATGCAGGGCTTTCCCAACGACGCGCTGGAGCCTGCCTTTTGCCATGGCGATTTGAGCCTGCAATTTTGCGCCAACACCGCCGACACCAACATCCACGCCCTGCGCGACATCGTTAAAAACCTGCCCGACCTGCTGCTGGTGCGCTGGAAGCAAGAAGGCACAGTTCCGCCGCAAGCGCCCACCAAACCGGGCGTTCCCCCGCAGAGCGCGCGCAACTTCCTGGGTTTCCGTGATGGCTCAGCCAACCCGGACTCCAACGACAACACCCTGATGAACAGCATCGTCTGGGTTCAGCCAGGCAGCGATGAACCCAAATGGGCGGTCGATGGCAGCTACCAGGCGGTGCGCATCATTCGCAACTTCGTCGAACGCTGGGACCGCACGCCGCTGCAAGAGCAGCAAAGCATCTTCGGCCGCAACAAGGCCAGCGGCGCACCGATGGATGGCCATCACGAAACCGACGTGCCGGATTACAGCAAAGACCCCGAAGGCAAAGTCACCAAGCTGGATGCGCACATCCGCCTGGCCAACCCGCGCACCGCCGAAACCAGCAAAAACTTGATCTTGCGCCGCCCGTTCAACTACTCGAACGGCGTCAACAAGAACGGCCAGCTGGACATGGGCCTGCTGTTTATCTGCTACCAGAGCAACCTGGAAAACGGCTTTATCGCCGTACAGACCCGACTCAATGGTGAGCCACTGGAGGAATACCTCAAGCCAATTGGCGGTGGTTACTTCTTTACCTTGCCGGGCGTACGCGACGACAAGGACTTTATTGGGCGCTCGCTGCTGAATGCCACAGCGCCCCTGACCCGAACTTGATTTCACCCCCAACCTGAACCTAAAAAAAACCGGAAAAGTCCCATGAAGAAGACGCCGCTCGCACTGTTTATCGCTCTAGGTTTGCTCCACACCCCGCTCTCGGTATTCGCGGCGAATGCACCACTGGACCTGGTGCAACCTGTATCGGACTACAAGATTTACGTCACCGATGAAATCGACACGCTGGCGCAAGAAACCCAGAAGTTCACCGACGCCATCAAAAAGGGCGACCTGGCCACCGCCAAAAAGCTCTACGCACCGACCCGCGTGCATTACGAGTCGATTGAGCCGATCGCCGAGCTGTTCAGTGACCTCGACGCGTCTATCGACTCCCGGGTTGATGACCATGAGAAAGGCGTGACCGCTGAAGACTTCACCGGCTTCCACCGCATCGAATACACCCTGTTCTCCGAGAACACCACCAAAGGCCTCGATGTGCTGGCTGACAAACTCAATGCCGACGTCAAAGACTTGCAAACCCGCGTTGCCGGTCTAACCTTCCCGCCAGATAAAGTCGTGGGCGGTGCGGCTGCGCTGATGGAAGAAGTGGCTGCGACCAAGATTTCTGGCGAAGAAGACCGTTACAGCCATACCGACCTGTATGACTTCCAGGGCAACGTAGACGGCGCGAAGAAGATTTTCGACCTGTTCCGTCCGCAAATTGCAGCCAATGACAAAGCTTTTGCCGACAAGGTCGACAAAAACTTTGCCACGGTTGACAAGATTCTGGCCAAGTACAAAACCAAAGATGGCGGTTTTGAAACCTACGACAAGGTCAAGGATAACGATCGTAAGGCACTGGTTGGCCCGGTTAACACTTTGGCCGAAGACCTGTCTACATTGCGCGGCAAGCTGGGCTTGAACTAAACCCGCTTGAGCAGCGCCAATCTGTGTGACGCACTTCACAAATCCGCAGGTTGGCGCTGTTTTTTGCGTACGTTAAAAAAAGTCATTTTTCTGTGTAATGAATGACTTGGATCATTGTTTAAAATCGCCAAAACCCCATCCTTGTTACCCGATACATTTCCCTCACACTTTTACCCATAAAGCCGCGGGCCAAGCGCTACACGGGGTTTCCTGAATAGCACCTGTCTGCCCCCTAAAAACATGGCCTTTTGATTCAACTTTCATAGGTTTTTCACACCTCTGCGTTTAACGTAGGCGTCAGCTTTTAGGAATAACAAAAATAGTTTGTAAGAAAAATCATGTAGATAACGTAGTTTGATGACTTTACCTTCGTCAGTTTTAGGCTTTAATGCCTGCAGGCGTAATCTGTCTAGCGCGCCTGAACAGGCCGACTTCTCAGACGAGTCATCTTGTACCATTGAAACTGACTGGAACGAATAACTTGAAACCCTACCCTATCCAGTGCGTGTCGATCGTCATTCCGGTCTACAACGAAGAACAGAGCCTGCCTGAGCTGCTGCGCCGTACCGAAGCAGCCTGTGCCCAGCTTACCCAAGCTTACGAAATCGTACTGGTCGACGATGGCAGCCGAGACAAATCGGCGCAAATCCTGCAAGACGCTGCCGAGCGTGAAGGCAGCCCGGTAGTGGCGGTGATCCTCAACCGTAACTATGGACAACATGCCGCCATCATGGCCGGCTTTGAAAACTCCAAAGGCGATGTAGTCATCACCCTGGACGCTGACTTGCAAAACCCTCCAGAAGAAATCCCGCGTCTGGTTGCCCAGGCAGCCTTGGGCTATGACGTGGTTGGTACTGTGCGCAACAACCGTCAGGACTCGGCCTGGCGCCGCTGGCCTTCGCGCCTCATCAACCTGGCCGTACAGCGTTCCACCGGCGTTGCCATGAGCGACTACGGCTGCATGCTGCGCGCCTATCGCCGCTCGATTGTCGACGCGATGCTGGCATGCCGCGAGCGCAGCACCTTTATCCCGATTCTCGCCAACAGTTTTGCCCGCCACACCACCGAGGTGCTGGTGCAGCACGCCGAGCGTGAACACGGCGATTCGAAATACAGCCCGATGCGCCTGATCAACCTGATGTTTGACTTGATCACCTGCATGACCACCACCCCCCTGCGCCTGCTGAGCATCATTGGCTTCAGCATGGCCTTGCTGGGCGGCATTTTCGCCATTCTGCTGATCGTACTACGCCTGATCTTTGGCGCTACCTGGGCGGGCGACGGCACCTTCGTGTTGTTTGCCGTGCTGTTTGTGTTCACCGGCGGCCAATTCATTGGCATGGGCCTGCTGGGTGAGTACCTGGGGCGCATGTACAGCGATGTGCGTGCACGGCCTCGGTTCTTCATCGAGAAAATCGTCCGCGCTGAACCGGCCACTGAAACTGCTACACCTTGCAACTCGTCTTCTTCTACTTCGACACAGGTCTAACCATGAGTTTGAAAGCCGTTGTTTTCGCCTATCACGATATTGGCTGCACAGGCATCGAAGCCCTGCTAAATGCAGGCTACGACATTGCTGCCGTGTTCACCCATGCTGATGACCCCTCGGAAAATAACTTCTACGGTTCTGTGGCCCAACTGTGCGCCCGTAAAGGCATTCCGGTACACGCTCCGGAAGATGCTAACCACCCACTGTGGATCGAGCGCATTCGCAAACTGAATGCCGACTACATTTTCTCGTTCTACTACCGCAACCTGCTGGGCGAAGAACTGCTGGCCAGCTCCAGCAAAGGCGCGTTCAACCTGCACGGTTCTCTGCTGCCCCGCTACCGTGGCCGCGCTCCAGCCAACTGGGTACTGGTTAACGGCGAAACCGAAACCGGCGTTACCCTGCACCGCATGGTCAAACGTGCCGATGCCGGTGACATTGTTGCCCAGGAACGCATCAGCATCGAGCGCAGCGACACCGCGCTGAGCCTGCACGCCAAGCTGCGTGAAACCGCTGCAAAACTGCTGGCAGAAACCTTGCCTGTGCTGCCTGAAGGCAAGCTCAAAGAAACCCCGCAAGACGAATCCAAGGCCACTTACTTTGGTCGTCGTACTGCCGCTGATGGCCTGCTGCAGTGGAACCGTCCGGCTGAAGAACTGTTCAACCTGGTCCGTGCGGTCACCCAGCCGTACCCAGGCGCGTTCTGCGCCGTTGGCGAGCACAAACTGATTGTCTGGGCCAGTGAAGTGGTTGCCGGCAACGAAGGCCAGGCACCGGGCAACGTGATCAGCTGCGACCCGCTGCGTATCGCTTGTGGCAAAGACTCGCTGGTGATCACCGCCGGTCAGCGCAACGACAACGGCCTGTACCTGAGCGGCCCGCAACTGGCCCGTGAACTAGGTCTGGTTGACGGCTCGCGTCTGCGTGGCAGCGAATCCGGCCGTCCAGCCCGTCGTACCCGCGTTCTGATCCTGGGCGTTAACGGCTTTATCGGTAACCACCTGTCCGAGCGTCTGCTGCAAGACGACCGCTACGAAGTGTACGGCCTGGACATCGGCTCTGATGCCATTGACCGCCTGCGCAGCCACCCGAACTTCCACTTCGTTGAAGGCGACATCAGCATCCACACCGAGTGGATCGAGTACCACATCAAGAAGTGCGACGTGATCCTGCCGCTGGTCGCCATTGCCACGCCGATCGAATACACCCGCAACCCGCTGCGCGTATTCGAACTGGACTTCGAAGAGAACCTCAAGCTGGTTCGCTACTGCGTCAAGTACAACAAGCGCGTGATCTTCCCGTCCACGTCCGAAGTGTATGGCATGTGCCAGGACCAGAACTTCGACGAAGACACTTCCAACCTGATTGTTGGCCCGATCAACAAGCAGCGCTGGATCTACTCCGTGTCCAAGCAACTGCTGGACCGCGTGATCTGGGCTTACGGCACCAAAGGCCTGAAGTTCACCCTGTTCCGTCCATTCAACTGGATGGGCCCGCGTCTGGACCGTCTGGATTCGGCTCGTGTTGGCAGCTCGCGCGCCATCACTCAGTTGATCCTGCACCTCGTGGAAGGCACCCCGATCCGTCTGGTTGACGGTGGCGCTCAGAAGCGCTGCTTCACTGACGTGGCTGACGGCATCGAAGCCCTGGCACGCATCATTGAAAACAAAGACGGCAAGTGTGACGGCCAGATCATCAACATCGGCAACCCGGAAAACGAAGCCAGCATTCGTGAACTGGGCCATGAGTTGCTGCGTCAGTTCGAAGCGCACCCGCTGCGTGACAACTTCCCGCCGTTCGCCGGTTTCCGCGATGTTGAAAGCCAGTCGTTCTACGGTACCGGCTACCAGGACGTGAGCCACCGCAAGCCAAGCGTTGAGAACGCACGTCGCCTGATCGACTGGACACCGACCACCGAGCTGAGCGAAACCATCGGCAAGACTCTGGATTTCTTCCTGCGTGAAGCCATGGTTGAAATCGCGGAAAAACGTTAATGCAAGCTGGACTACGTATTGATGTCGACACCTACCGAGGCACCCGTGAAGGGGTGCCGCGGTTACTCGAACTGCTCGACGAAGCCGATGTAAAAGCCACGTTTTTCTTTAGTGTGGGGCCGGACAACATGGGCCGTCATTTATGGCGCCTGATCAAGCCCCAGTTCTTCTGGAAAATGATGCGCTCCAAGGCAGCCAGTTTGTATGGCTGGGATATTTTGCTGGCCGGCACCGCCTGGCCTGGCAAACCGATCGGCAAGGATCTGGGGCATTTGATGCGCCAGACCCTGGCTGCGGGCCACGAGGTAGGTTTGCACGCGTGGGATCACCACGGCTGGCAGGCCAACACCGGGCGTTGGAGCGAGGCACAACTGATCGAGCAGATTCGCCGGGGTGTTGACACCCTGAGCGACATCACCGGGCAAGCGGTCGAATGTTCGGCCGCCGCCGGTTGGCGCGCAGATGAACGCGTAGTCCAGGCCAAAGAAACCTTTGGCTTTCGTTACAACAGCGATTGCCGCGGGCACAGTCTGTTTCGGCCAAGGTTGGCCGACGGCAGACTGGGCGCGCCGCAAATCCCTGTTGATTTGCCTACATTCGATGAAGTAGTCGGACCCGAGCTGAGTGCTGCCGACTTCAATTCATACATTCTTGATCGCTTCAGCCCGCAAAAGCTGAACGCGTACACCATCCATGCAGAAGTAGAAGGGATTCTAATGGCCAATGACTTTCGTCAATTGCTGACGCAGGCCCGTGCCCGCGACATTCACTTTCAGCCCCTTAAGGACTTATTACCTGCCGATATCGACAGCCTGCCCGCCGGCCAATTGAGCCGTGGCGTGCTGGAAGGCCGTGAAGGTTGGCTGGGAGTGCAGAAGCCATGACTCAACGCTGGATGATTCCGCTGCTGGTATTGGCATTTGTTGCTTTCTACCTGTTGCCCCTGGGTACCCACGGCCTGTGGATCCCGGACGAAACGCGTTATGCCCAGATCGGCCAGCAAATCCTGGTCGATGGTAACTGGGTCACCCCGCATTTCATGGACATACGCTACTTCGAGAAACCGATTGCCGGTTACTGGATGATCGCTATCGGCCAGGCCATTTTTGGTGAAAACCTGTTTGGCGTGCGGATTGCCTCGGCGATTGCTACGGGCCTGAGCGTGTTGCTGGCCTACCTGGTCGCCCGCCGCCTGTGGAACGACCCGCGCAAGAGCTTCGCCTGCGCGCTGGTGTACATGACCTTCGGCCTCATTGCTGGCCAGGCTGGCTACTCCAACCTCGATCCGCAGTTCACCCTGTGGGTCAACCTGAGCCTGGTTGCCCTGTGGTTTGCAGTCGATACCCAAGACTCGCGCCAGCGCCTGTTCAGTTGGGCGCTGCTGGGTTTTGCCTGCGGCATGGGCTTTATGACCAAGGGCTTCCTGGCCCTGTTGCTGCCAGTGCTGATCGCCCTGCCCTACATGATCTGGCAAAAGCGCTTTCTGGAGTTGGTCAAATACGGCCTGGTCGCCATGCTGGTCGCGGCTGTCGTGTCGTTGCCCTGGGTACTGGCGGTGCACGCACAAGAGCCGGATTACTGGCGCTTCTTCTTCTGGCACGAGCACATCCGCCGCTTTGCCGGTGAAGATGCCCAGCACGGTCGCCCATGGTGGTTCTACCTGCCGCTGATGGTGGTTTCCAGCTTGCCGTGGGCAGCCTTGCTGCCTGCCACGCTCAAAGATGCCTGGAGCCAGAAGCGTCAGACCGGCGTGATCTTTGTGCTGATGTGGATGTTGCTGCCACTGGCCTTGTTCAGCCTGAGCAAGGGCAAACTGCCGACCTACATCATGCCGTGCATGCTGCCGCTGGCCCTGTTGCTGGGCCATGCCCTGATGGACCGCGTTGATCAGGCGAAAACCCTGTCGCTGCGCCTCAACGGCCTGGTCAACCTGCTGATTGGCGCCGTGGCCTTACTGGCCCTGATCTTCTTCCAGATCAAAAAACCGTTCTACGACAACGAGCCGCTGCACATGGCTTTGCTGGTCGTGGTCTTGCTGACCTGGATCGTCACCGGCCTGCTGGCCATGACCCGTCCGCTGAAAATGTGGGCAGCGCCTGCAGTCGCCATGGGCGTTCTGGTCCTGGTGTTGCCAGCCAGCATGCCAAGCAGCGTGGTGCACAACAAAATGCCTGACCAGTTTGTGCTGCATCATCTGGACGCATTGAAGCCTGCGACTGCCCTGCTCAGTAACGACTTGGGCGCGGCATCGGCACTGTCATGGCGCCTGCGTCGTCCAGACGTGACGCTGTACAACACGCAGGGCGAGGTTAAATACGGCCTGACTTATGACGATGCCAAAGGCAAAAGCATCGGTCTGGAAGACGTTCAGCAATGGCTTGCCGATGCACGTCTTAAAGGCCCGGTAGGTGTTGTGATGCGGGTTAAGGACAGCGATGAAACCCATGAAATGGACATGCTGCCCAAAGACGCCCAACGTTTTGACGAAGGCAACATGGTGATTTTGATCTACCCGCAGACCACTCCATGACCCTCACCCTGTTGCTCATGGCATGTCTGTTGACGTGTGCAGGCCAAGTGGCCCAGAAGTACGCCGTTGAAAGCTGGCGTGGGCCTGAGTCGGGGATCGCGCAAAAGCTGCGCTCCCCTTGGCTATGGTTGGCCCTGCTATGCCTGGGTCTGGGTTTGCTGGTGTGGTTGCTGGTGTTGCAACGCCTTGAAGTGGGCATCGCTTACCCGATGCTCAGCCTCAACTTTGTATTGATCACTCTGGTAGCCCGCTACCTGTTTAAAGAAACCATCGACCTGCGCCACTGGTGTGGCGTAGGGCTGGTGATTGCCGGTGTGGTTCTGCTAGGGCAACACGCATGAGCCTGCGCCGTGGTTTTACCTTTGCCTGCTCCAGTGTATTGCTGGTCAGCGGCGCCCAGTTGGGCATGCGCTGGAGCATGACGCGCTTGCCGGAACCGACCCAGTGGCTGGAGGCAATCAGCCAAGGAGACGTTTCAATCAGCGCATTGGCAGTCGTGTTTGCCGCGATCATGGCCTACGCACTGTCAATGCTCTGCTGGTTGCTGGCCTTGCGTGATCTGCCCTTAGGGCGGGCCTATTCGCTGCTCAGCTTCAGCTACGCCCTGGTCTATCTGCTGGCGGCCAGCCTGCCGGTATTCCATGAAAGCTTCACCCTTTCAAAAACCCTTGGGGTGGCCTTGGTCATTCTGGGGGTGCTGACGATCAACTCTCGACGTACCCCAAGTTCCAGGAACAGCGCATGAAAATCAGTGTATTTGGTAGTGGTTATGTAGGCCTGGTGCAGGCAACGGTATTGGCGGAAGTCGGCCACGACGTGATTTGCATGGACATTGATCAGAAAAAGGTCGAGCTGTTACAGCAAGGTCACGTCAGCATTTTTGAGCCGGGACTTTCGAGCCTGGTGCGTGAAAACCTCGAAAGCAAGCGCCTGCGCTTCACCAGCGACGAAAAAACCGCTGTTGAGCATGGCCAGGTACTGTTTATCGCCGTTGGCACTCCGCCCAGCGAAGATGGTTCGGCAGACCTTAAAGCGGTATTCTCGGTGGGCGACGCTGTTGCCCGTCACCGCGTAGAACCGGCCATTCTGGTCGAGAAATCCACCGTGCCCGTGGGCACCGGTGACGCACTGACCGCGCACATCAACAAAGCGCTGGAACAAGCCGGCCGCTCGTTGCAATTTGACGTGGTGTCCAACCCGGAATTTCTCAAAGAAGGCTCGGCCGTCAGTGACTGCCGCCGCCCGGACCGCATCATCATTGGTTGCGAGCGCGACGAAGTGCGCGACGTGATGCGTGACCTGTACGCCCCGTTCAACCGCAACCATGACCGCATCATCAACATGGACCTGCGTAGCGCCGAGCTGACCAAGTACGCCGCCAACTGCATGCTGGCGACCAAAATCAGCTTTATCAACCAGATCGCCGAACTAGCCGAACACCTGGGTGCAGACATTGAGTCGGTGCGTCTGGGCATCGGTGCCGACACCCGCATCGGCTACCACTTTATCTACCCTGGCTGCGGCTATGGCGGTTCGTGCTTCCCTAAAGACATGCGCGCGCTGATCCACAGCGCTCAGCAAGTCAATTGCTCCAGCGACCTGCTGCAAGCTGTAGAAGCCATCAACGAGCGTCAAAAGCACAAGCTGTTTGATCGCATCAATGCCTACTTCAAAGGCGACCTCAAGGGCAAAACCTTTGCCTTGTGGGGCCTGGCGTTCAAACCCAATACCGACGACATGCGCGACGCGCCTAGCCGCGTACTGATGGAAGCCTTGTGGGCCGCGGGTGCAGACGTTCGCGCCTTCGACCCTGAAGCCATGCAAGAGACTCAGCGCCTGTACGTTGATGAGCCTCGCCTGAGCCTGATGGGCACCCCGGAATCCGTGTTGCAAGGCGCCGATGCTTTGATCGTGTGCACTGAATGGCAGCAATTCAAGGCGCCAGATTTTGACCTGATCAAACAACGCCTGAAAACCCCGGTGATTTTCGACGGTCGTAACCTGTACGACAGCGAGCGCCTGACCCGCGCGGGCTTGCAGTACTTCCCGATGGGGCGCGGCGAGTCTATCAACTTGCCGGTTTCACAAGGCGCTACAGCCGTTTAACGCTTCAACAGCGCCGCCATTGGTAACAATGGCGGCGTTTTTTATGGATGAAATTCGACTGTTTGCCCCTGCACGCCCCCTATTGAGTCAAGGAAACTCGACATGCCGGCTTTCTCTTCCCCCAGCGTTTTACGTGCCTTGCACCGACAGTCACTGCTACTGGGTGCGTTGACCTTACTGCTGTTTATTGTGGGTGATATTCACCAGGCTGCGATCGGCTTTGATTCGCGCTTTGTGATGTTTGCCAAGGAAATGCTGCGTCACGGCCCAAGCTTTTTCCCTACCACCTATGGCGAGCCCTACGCTGATTACAACGCCACCACCACCGTGTTTACCTGGCTGCTGTCGTTGCCATTTGGCGAGGTCAACAGCCTCACCGCCTGGCTGCCCACCGCTATTGCCAGCTCGATCATTGTGACCCTGATCTATCGCCTGGTGGCTCCGCAATCCACGACGTGGGCCTTGCTCAGCGTGGCGCTGCTGTTACTCAGCATGACCTTCATCACCGAAACCCGTGCCGTGTCGCTGGACCAAATGCTCGCGGCCGTCAGCCTTGGCGCGTTCTATCTGGCGTATGCCCACGATCACTTTGAAGCACCGCGCCGACACTTCTGGCTGCTGCTGTTGCTGGTCCTCGGTTTTGCCATTCGCGGCCCGATTGGTCTGGTGATCCCAACCGGTATGTTGTGCAGTTACTTCCTGCTCAGCGGCCAATGGCGACGCATGATCAGCGTCGGCTTGCAGGCACTGGTGATTTTGCTGCTGTGCATTGGCCTGCTGTTATTTCTGGCCTGGGTCAGTGGCGGGCAAGCGTTTGTACAAGACGTGATCCGCATGCAGGTCACTGGCCGTATCGACGGCTCTGAAGGCGCCAGCGGCCCCTTTTACTACTTCACCAGTTCCATGGGTAACTACGCCCTCGCCTATCCATTGGCCGTACTGGTGCTGGTTGTTGTCTTAATCGCCGGGCGCAAGCCGTCAAGCCCGGCCTTGCATCTGGTCAAGTATTGCGCCGCAGCAGGCTTGATCGTGATGATCGGCCTGTCGGTCCCGCAAGCGAAAAAAGCCCGTTACTTATTGCCGATGCTGCCGATGGCCGCAATTATTGCCGCGTACCCGTTTCAAGGTGTTCGAGGTCGGGCATTCGCCGCATTACGCGTATTTATCCAGGCCATTGTGCTGGTGTTGCCAGCCTTGCTGATTGCCGGGCTGATAGTCGCAAGCAAGCGTTTCGCCGACCAACTGCCGCCCCTGAACGCGATCTATATCATTTTGGGCGTGTTGCAGGTCATCGCACTGGGTCTACTGTTCAAAGCACATTTGCGCGCTGTGGGCTTGGGTGCGTGTGCGGTATTGGCGATGTGGAGCAGCTACATTCTGGTGCTCGAACCGGCTGAGCAGAACGCCTACAACACTCGCGATTTCACCCTCAACGCCCTGCACCTGATCGACCAGGCACCCGCGCCGCTCGTGTTGCATGGCATGGGCAAAGACGCCAAGGCCATCAAGTTCATGGTTAACGTGGACCGCGACTTGCTGCCGGTATTCACTCAGTCAGCAGTTGAATTGACGGCCTTGCAAGCGCCGGTATGGATCGTGATGGACCGCAAGGACTATCAAGCACTGCAAGGCACCGAGTTGGGCAATATCGTTCCGGCATTGACCGGGCAGTTCGACAAGAACGACTTCGTGTTGCTGCATTTGCCCTGAGTCTTGGGTAAGCAAAGAGGCTGCGGCATGTGCGCCGCAGCCTCGAACATCAAGTACTTATTGACCCGCTGAACGCGCCTGATAGTCGTCGATCAGCTTGCGGGTCAGCTCAAACGATGACAGCTCAGCCGTGCGTCCTGGGCTCAACGGGAACGCTTGGCCAGCCCACAAGTTGATGAAATCGCCTGAGCCGGCAGGCTCGGATTTGGCTTTCAGGGGCAGCAAAACACCGCCAGCCAGCGGAAACGCCGGGGCTTGCGGGTTAATCGGCCCAATCTCTCGCATCACTCGATTCAGAATGCCCCGCGCCGGTCGCCCGGTGAACAGGTTGGTCAGTGCCGTATCACTGGAGCTGGCTTCGCGCAGCGCACGGTGATGAGGTCTGGATATTTTCGCCTGCGGGCAAAACAGGTACGCGGTACCGATTTGCACGGCACTTGCGCCCAAGGCAAAGGCTGCTGCGATACCACGCGCATCGGCAATCCCGCCAGCGGCAATCACCGGCACCGAGACCGCATCAGCGATTTGTGGGACCAACGCGAAGGTGCCGATCTGACTGGTCCACTCAGTGGTTAAAAACATCGCCCGATGGCCACCCGCTTCATTGCCCATAGCAACAATGGCATCGCAACCGTGGCGTTCGAGCCACTGTGCTTCTTCAACAGTGGTTGCCGAGCTGAGAATCTTCGCGCCCGTGGCTTTGACCCGCGCCATCAACTCTGGGGCCGGCAGCGCAAAATGGAAGCTCACCACCGCAGGCCGCAGTTCCTCGACCAGCGCACACGTGGCCTCATCAAAAGGCGCACGGACGGAGACCGGAGTGGGTGCGTCAAAGTCAGCGCCAAGTTCGGCGTAATAGTCTTTAAACAACGCCTTCCAGCGCTGAATGTGCGCCTCGTCGTATGCCGGGGCCTGGTGACAAAAGAAGTTCAAATTGAACGGCTGGTCAGTAGCCGCACGAAAGGCTGCGACTTCCTCACGGATCGCATCATGACTCAACGTGGCGCAGGCCAGTGAGCCCAGACCACCCGCCTTTGCCACACCGATCATTACATCGGCGCCAGCACCGAGCATGGGCGCCTGAATGATCGGAACGCTAATGCCAACCAGATTGATAAAGCGCGAGTCAGGCCATTGAGCCATCGGGGTTCTCTCTACGGTCAATATCGGAAGCTGGATACTAACGTGTAGGAGCGAGCTTGCCTCGCGATCTTTTAAAGCAGCAAAAGATCGCGAGGCAAGCTCGCTCCTACAGGGGGTTTAGATCAGCGCTTGCTGCTCAGCGCCGTTATCAGGGCCGGATCACGGTTGTAGATGTCCGGAGTGTAGATCACTTTGCCGGTTTTATCGGCTTGGGCCGTCCAGTAGGTCATCAGAATCGGTTTGGGGTTGGACAAGCGGAACTCATGGGTTTTGCCGGTGCTGAGCAGGTCTTCCGTGCGGCTTTTTTCCGCCGGTGTGACCAGTACGTCACGTAGTTGGAATACCGACTCAACGCGCACACACCCCGAGCTGAATGCCCGCGGGCCTTTGCTGAACAGCGCCTGGCTTGGCGTGTCGTGCAGGTACACCGAAAACGGGTTGGGGAAGCGCAAGACAATCTTGCCCAACGGGTTTCTTGGCCCGGCGCCCTGACGCAGGAGGATATTGCCGGGGCGGTCCCAATCAATACTCTGCGGCGAGACGGGCTGCCCGTTGCTGTCAATAACCTGCAAGTCGTGCCGACTCAAAAAAGACGAATCACGGCGGATTTGCGGCAGTTTGTCTTCCTTGAAAATGGTCGGCGGGATGGTCCAGGTCGGGTTCAGGGTCAGCCGCGTGACCCGCGACTTGAGCAGCGGCGTCTGCCGGTCAGCACGCCCCACCTGAGTACGGGTTTGCCAAATCGGTTGGCCGTTTTCATACACCGTTAACTGCGCCGCAGGCACATTGACCAGCAGCATGGAGGGCTCAACGTCCTGGGCCATCCAGCGAAAGCGCTCCAGGTTGATCCGCAACTGTTCACGGCGGGTCGCCGGGCTTACGTTCAGCTCTTTCACCGTGCCCGCCCCGATGATGCCATCGGCCTGCAAGGAATGGTTGAGCTGAAAGCTTTTGACCGCGGACACCAGCTCATTGCTGTAGACGTTATCCGCTGTCGCGATTTTATGATCCAGATAACCCTCACTCATCAGCCGCTGCACCAAGGCCGGGACGCGAGAGTCTTGCATGCCGGGGCGCAGCACAGGGCCGTCGCCGATTGTTGGCCATTTGGGTAGCGGTTGCAGACGCTGCCGGGCGTAGACCTGACGCAAGTTTTTGTACTGCTCAAACGCAGGGCGCGCCTTGGCGAAGGCGTCACTGATGTTATTCAACCCGGCTTCGGCAATCGGCAGAATCTCGCGCCTGTCAGGTACTACTTCATTGGCATGCCAGACCGGCTCAAAACGCGCTTGCGGCAGGCGCCCGTAATGCAGGTCTTGCAGGGCTTGCAGGTACTGGCGGCTGATGTCGATATCGGCGCACAGGTCCTGCCCCTTGGGCAACAGGTAGTTCTGTGGGTCGAGGCCATCATCCGCCAGGGTTGGCAACGCGGCTTGCAAGGTCGCCAAACGCACTTTGTCGGCCCAGATTGGCTGGTAATTCTGGCTCTGGTAAAAAGCCTCAAGCAGTGCCTGTGTGGGCTCATTAATACTGCCTGCCAGGGTCGGGCATGCTTGCGGCAGTTGCGTCAACGCCACTTGCACCGGGTTCGACGGCTCTACTGGCGGCTCATCAGCCAGTGCGACCAGTGGCGCAGCGAGCAAGGTCAGGGTCAAGTAACATGCGTGTTTTTTGATCAACTGCTTAACTCCAGTCCGTGGCCTTTATGTGAGGGTCACCGTGTTGCTTGTCGCGCTATACAGTCAGGCTAGCAGCTAAATCGCGGTGGCCCTTGGATCAGCGCAATGTCATTCGTTTATTTAATGTGGAAGCTTTCTTTATATGCTGATTTTTTTGCGACGACTTTTTCTGGTCGCCGCGACCCTGGGCTCAGTCTGCAGCCCGGCGTTCGCCGCCAATACTTCCGCCCCGGTGCTCTACAACAGCCTGTCCAAGGCCGCTCCGGAACTCAATCCGCAAGTCCTGCAAAGCGCCCTCAGCGCCATGCAATGCGCCGTTAACAACGGTGCCAGTCAAGCTCGGCACCTGGCGGTCATCGACTACTCCATGCCTTCAACCGCCCGACGCTTATGGATCTTCGACCTGACCTCTAAAAAGCTGGTCCTGCGTGAGCTGGTCGCTCATGGGCAAAACTCCGGTGAAAATTTTGCCACCCGGTTTTCCAACAGCGAAGGCAGCTTCCAGTCCAGCCTCGGGCTGTTTCGTACCCGCGAAAGCTACCAGGGTGCCAACGGCTACTCCTTGCGCATGGATGGCCTTGAGCCGGGCATCAATGACCGGGCCCGTGACCGCGACATCGTGATCCATGGCGCCAGCTATGTGAATCCGCTGTGGAGCCAACGCCAGGGCCGCATCGGGCGCAGCCAGGGCTGCCCCGCCGTGCGCCCGCAAGTGGCACGCCAAGTAGTGGACAACCTCAAGAACGGACAGTTCATGTTTGCCTGGTACCCCGACCAGCGCTGGCTCAAATCGTCGGCTTACTTGAACTGCAAGCCACAGCTGGTGGCGAGCATTGTTTCGGCTAAGTAAAAACTGCCTGCGCTACGACGCCTGACCCTCGCGATCTGTTAAAAGATCGCGAGGCAAGCTCGCTCCTACAGCCATATCCATTCCCGACCCCTTTTCTCTGAAAACGACACCTCGCCCGGTCGATGGTTGACTGCGCCTGCGCAGATCTATTTATTACTATTTATCCGCATTAATACGATAAATAGAAAACATGCTTAATCGCCCGATTCGCCGCAAACGCCAGAAGCTGTCCGATGTGATTGTCGAATCGGTGAAGCGCTCGATCGTGACTGATGCACTCAAGCCCGGTGATCGTCTGCCCACTGAGCGTGAGCTGATGGAAAGCTTTCAATGCTCGAAAGGCTCAGCCCGCGAAGCCTTGAAGGCGCTGGAGGTCGAAGGCCTGGTGAGTACACGTACCGGCCCCAGCGGCGGTGCCTACCTGAATCAGGCCGGGACTGAGCCGGCCAGCCGTGCCTTGCGTAACTACCTGCACTTCCAGCATCTGGATGGCGAACAGGTCTATCAGTTGCGCAAGGTCATTGAGGTCGAGTTGGCGGTTTCTGTTATCGGGCGTTTGAGCGCCGAAGATTATCAAGCGCTGCAAGCCAACGTAGATTTCTGCAGCGCCCCTGAAGACAGCGAGGCCGGCCAGCGGGAGCAGCGTTTGGCCGAGCTTGAGTTTCATACCCTGCTGGCCCGGGCCTGCCCTAACCCGCTGTTAAGTTTTATGGCGCAGTTTCTTAACGATTTGCTGCGCGATCTGGTGGTCCTGAAAAAGGCCTACAAACCTAAACGCAAGCAGTTTGATGCCGCCAACCTCGATTATCACAAGCAGTTACTGGTTGCCCTGCGTGCCGAGGATGAGGCGCAAGTGCGCACCTTGATGCACGAGCACATGTGCGACGCCGAGCATCACATGACCGCCCTCGAAGGCCAGGTCAATCCGCATTTCCTGCTGGAGTTCGATCACCACCACTGAACCGTTTTGCCGTAACCGTGTGTTAGCAAGCGCTCCACCCCTATCCAATAAAAGGCCTGCCCACAGGACCTGATCCGCCGTTTGCCATTGCTACTCCTGCCAATAATTAAACCAGGGAGTTACCCCATGCAACGTCGTACTTTGTTGAAAGCTGGCCTGGCTGCTGCCAGTGCTTTAAGCCTTCCGCTTGGCATACGCCAGGCCTTCGCCGCCGAGCCCTTTACCTTCTATGGGTTGAAGTCCATGTCCGGAGCCTTTGCCAGTTATGGCAAGTTTGCCGACATGGGCTCGCGTCTGGCCGTCGAGCAATACCCGCAGTTGCTGGGCAGGCCATTGGTCTACAAGGTGATTGATACCGAAGGCAATGCCGGCAAAGCAGTACGCAAGGTTCAGGAAGCCATTGGCCAGGACGGCGCACGGTTTTTCCAGGGCTGCACCCTGTCATCGTCTGCCCTGGCCGTGGCCAAGGAAGTGAACAAGACTGGCGGAGTGTTCATGACCCCGGTCGGCGCCGATGAAGTCACCGGCAAGGACTGCAACAGTTCGACGTTTCGCTGGTCCGTGCCCACCTATGGCGCGGTGCGTGAAACCCTGATACCGCTGATCAAACGCCTGCCGGAGGCCAAGCGCTGGTACACCATCACCCCACAATACGTGTTCGGCGAGGCACTGCTTGATGGCACCCGGGAAGTGCTCAAGGAACATGGCCTGGAGCTTGTCGGCAACAGTTACCACTCTTTGCAGGAGCAGGAATTCTCCGGCTATTTGACCAACTCCATTTCAGCCAAACCGGACGTGCTGGTGCTGCTCAATTTCGGCAGCCAGTCCAACAACACGCTGCGTCAGGCCGTGAATTTCGGCATGAAAGAGCGCATGAAAATTTTGCTGGTGTGGTCCGCCGGGCTGGATCAATTCCAGGAGCTGGGCAGTGATGTGCTTGAAGGCGTGTACCTCGGCGCCCAGTACTGGCATCAGGTCGACACCCCGCTCAACCGCGAGCTGGTCAAGGCGACCCGGTCCAAATACGGCATCAACCCCAACTACCCGCTGGCGGCTGACTACATCAGCACCAAGGTCATGCTCGACACCATCGCCGCCACGGGCAGTTTCGATGGTCCCACCGTGGCCAACGCCATGCAGGGCTTGAGCTACGAAGGCCCGACCGGCAAAGAAACCATCCGCGCCGGTGACCATCAAGTGATCAAGGATTACTACCTGATGCTGGGCAAACCGGAGCGCGAAATGACCGACAAGGACGATCTGGCGCTGGTGGTCAGTTCCGGTCAGTCGTTTGCCCCCGTCGCCGACACCGGCTGCGTACTCAGCTAAACAACCGACTATTTAGCACTTGCTACACGCAGCCGGTCAGCCACGACCGCCTGCAGAGGGTATCTGCATGCTCGAACTTTATATGTTTCAAATCCTCAATGGCCTGGGCCTGGGGATGATCTATTTTCTGATTGCGGTCGGACTGACCATCATTTTTGGCCTGTTGAACTTCGTCAACTTCGCTCACGGTGCGTTCTTTCTGCTGGGCGCCTACCTCTGCTACACCGCCGTCAGCCTGACCGGCAACTTCTGGCTATCGCTGCTGATCGCACCGCTGCTGGTTGCTGCCCTCGCATGGGTGATCGAGCGGGTGCTGATTCAGCGCATTTATAACCTGCCGCACATGTTCCAGATTTTGGTGACGCTGGGTATCGCGCTGATTATTCAAGAAGCCAGCGTGATGATCTGGGGCCCGGTCGGCAAAAGTGTCGCGGTGCCGCCGTTACTGCGCGGCGTGGTGGAAATCGGCGACTTTGTGTACCCCTACTACCGCTTGTTCCTGATTGCCTTCTCGGCGCTGGTGGGCTTTGCCCTGTGGCTGTTGCTGGAACGCACACGCTTCGGCGCGCTGGTTCGCGCCGGCAGTGAAAGCACCGAAACCGTGTCGCTGCTGGGCACCAATATCTTCCGCCTGTTTTCCATGACCTTCGCCCTGGGCGCCGGGCTTGCCGGGATCGCCGGGGTGCTGTTCGCGCCGTTGCGCGGCGCCCAGCCTTTTGTCGGCCCGGAGATTCTCGGCGTGGCCTTCGTGGTGGTGGTGATCGGCGGCATGGGTTCATTCAGTGGCGCACTGGTGGGCGGTCTGCTGGTGGGTGTGGTGCAAAGCCTGATGACAACTATCTGGCCCCAGGGTGCGAGCCTGATGATCTACGGCGCGATGGCCGTGGTGATTTTGCTGCGTCCTTACGGCCTGTTTGGGAGAGCCTGACATGAGCGAGAAAAACCCCCTGCCGTTCGCCAAAACACAGTCGCGCTCGATGCTGCTGTGGGTGATTGCGGTACTGATCGGCCTGCCACTGGTATTGCCGTCGGCCACCCTGGCCACTGAAATCCTGATCTTCGCCATGGCCGCGCTGGCCTGCAACCTGTTGCTGGGTTACACCGGCTTGCTGTCCTTCGGCCAGGGCATCTTCTTTGGCGCCGGTTCTTATTGCGCCGCCTTGCTGATGATTCATCTGCAATGGGGGCTATTCAGCGCACTGCTGGGTGCGGCCATCGCCGGTGCCTTGCTGGCGTTTCTGGTCGGTGCCCTGGCGATTCGCCGTACCGGTATTTACTTTGTGATGCTGACCCTGGCGTTCAGCCAGATGGCGTACTTCCTGACCTACACCCTGAGCGGCTGGACCGGCGGCGACAACGGCCTGCTCGATGTGCCACGGCCTGAAATCCGCATCGGCGACACGCTGCTGATGTCGCTGAGTGATGCACGCTACTTCTACGGCTTTGTCGCGGTGCTGTTTCTGCTGATTTTCATTGGCGCACGCCGGGTGATTGCCTCGCCCTTTGGCAGCACGTTAATGGCGATCCGCGAGAACGAAACCCGTGCCGCGGCCATCGGCTACGACACCCGTCACTTCAAGATCCTGGTGTTCATGCTGTCGGGCGCAGTCACCGGGGTTGCCGGGGCGCTGTACGCCATGCTGCTGCACTTTGTACCGCTGTCCAACATCGACCTGATGATGTCCGAAAACATCCTGATCATGACCATTGTCGGGGGTACCGGGTCGCTGTTTGGCTCCTTGCTGGGTGCCGGTTCCATTGTGCTGCTGGGTGATTTCCTGTCAGACCTGTGGCCGCGCTGGCTGATGCTGCTCGGGATCATTTTGATCGTCGTCGTGGTGTTTATGCGCGGCGGTTTGTGGGGTGGATTTACCAGCGCTTTCGAACGCATCAAAGGCTCGCGCAAAAGCCGCCTGCCGATTCAGGAGGAACAGCCATGAGCGCTAAAACACCTTATCTGCTGGAAACCGAGAACCTGAAGCTGTCCTATGGCGCATTCAATGCTGTAAACGGGGTCAACCTGAAGGTCGAGCAAGGCACCATTCATACCGTGATCGGCCCCAATGGCGCGGGTAAAACCAGCCTGTTCCACTGCTTGACCGGCGAGCGTCGGGCCACCGACGGGGCGATTGTGTTTGGCGGTAAAAACATCATCAAAAAGCCGTCCCATGGCCGGGTTGCGTTGGGCATGGCGCGTTCCTTTCAGCTCACCAGTCTGTTCCAGAACCTCAGCGTACGGGAAAACCTGCGTCTTGCCGCTCAGGGCCGTGACGGGCTGGGCGCACTGAACTTCTGGCGCCGGGTAGACAGCAAACGTGAACACCTGGACATGGCAGACCAGGTGCTCGAACGCCTGCAATTGACCGCGCGCGCCAACACCCTGGCGGGCGAACTGTCCCACGGTCAGCAACGGGTGCTGGAGGTGGGCATGTCGATTTGTTCCAAACCCAAACTGCTGATGCTCGACGAGCCTACCTCCGGGATGGGCATTGACGATATTCCGATCATGACCCAACTGATCAGCGACCTGGGCCGCGATCACACCGTGCTGTTGATCGAACACAACATGAGCATTGTGATGTCCATCAGCCAACGCATCACGGTGATGAGCCACGGCCAGATCCTGGTCGAGGGTACCCCTGAATTTGTCCGCGCCGATGAGCGTGTGCGCACCGCCTACCTGGGAGAAGCCGCCTGATGCTAATCGTCGACAACATCCATTCCTACTACGACAAAAGCCACGTGCTCGAGGGCGTCTCGCTGCAGGTCAATCCCGGTGAACTGGTGACCTTGCTGGGCCGTAACGGTGCGGGCAAGACCACGACATTGCGCAGCATTCTGGGGGTTGTCTGCCCGCGCAAAGGGCAGATCCGCTTTAACGGCCAGGACATGGTCGGGCGCAAAATTTTCGAAATCGCCCGTGAAGGCCTGGCCCTGGTGCCGGAACATCGCGGGATCTTCCGCCTGCTGAGCGTTGAAGAAAACTTGCGCATTGCCCAGCGCAAAAGCAGCCGCTGGCAGCTGGAAGACGTCTACACGATGTTTCCACGCCTCAAGGAGCGGCGTAAAAACGCTGGCCATGCGTTGTCCGGCGGGGAGCAGCAAATGCTCGCCATCGCCCGCGCCCTGCTCAACGATCCCAAACTATTGATTCTCGATGAGCCCACTGAAGGCCTGGCACCGGTGATCGTCGATGAACTGGTGAAGATCCTGCGCAAGATCAAGGACGACGGCTTGCCCGTGCTGCTGGTGGAACAAAACCTGATGGTCTGCGACAAGCTTGCCGATCGCCATTACGTGCTTGAACAAGGCCGTGTGGTGTACGAAGGCAGCGCCGCCGATTTCCGTGCCAACCCAACGATCAAGAACCGTTACCTGGCCCTTAGCGCCTGAAGGGAGACTCGTGTCCATGAACAGCCCTATCGTGTTATCCGACCTTTTCAACAGCAACGCGCCGCTGATCAACCGCGACCGCCTGTGGCAATCGCTGATGGACCTGGCACAACTCGGCGCCACGGCCAAGGGCGGTGTGTGCCGTCTGGCCCTGACCGACCTCGACCGCCAGGCCCGCGACCTGTTTGTGCGCTGGTGTGAAGAAGCCGGCTGTACGGTGACCGTTGACGGCATTGGCAATATCTTTGCCCGCCGCGCGGGACGTCAACCCGACCTGCCACCGGTCATGACCGGCAGCCACATCGACACCCAACCCACCGGCGGCAAATTCGATGGTTGCTACGGGGTCATGGCCGGACTGGAAGTCATCCGCACCCTGAACGATCTGCAACTGACCACCGAAGCTCCCATTGAAGTGGTGGTCTGGACCAACGAAGAAGGCTCGCGCTTCCCGCCGTGCATGATGGGCTCCGGGGTGTTTGCCGGTAAATTCGACCTGGACGAAACCCTGAGCAAAGTCGATGAACAAGGCTTGTCAGTCGGCGCCGAGTTGCAGCGCATTGGCTACGCTGGCAACCGGCCGGTGCTCGGGCACCCGGTAGGCGCGTATTTTGAAGCGCACATTGAGCAAGGCCCGGTGCTGGAAGACCGCGCCACCACGATTGGCGTGGTCATGGGTTGCCTCGGTCAGAAGTGGTTTGACCTGACCCTGACCGGCGTTGAAGCCCATGCAGGCCCTACCCCCATGCATTTGCGCAAAGATGCGCTGGTCGGCGCCGCGCACGTGGTCAGCGCCGTCAACCGGATCGCCCACCAGCATCAACCCCATGCGTGCGGCACCGTCGGCTGCCTGACCCTGCACCCAGGCTCGCGTAACGTGATCCCCGGGCAAGTTCACATGACCATCGACCTGCGGCACCTGCATGCCGATCACCTGCAAGCCATGGTGGATGAAGTGCGCGAAGCCATTGAAGTGGCCAGTGTCGAGCACGGCTTGAGTTTTGAGCTGACCCCGACCGCTGATTTCCCGCCGCTGGACTTCAATCCTGCGTGTGTCGATGCCGTGCGCCAGGGCGCGCAACAGTTGGGCTTGAGCCATATGGACATCGTCAGCGGCGCCGGGCACGACGCGATTTTTGTCGCCGAGCTGGGCCCGGCCGGGATGATTTTTGTGCCATGTGAAGGCGGCATCAGCCACAACGAAATCGAAAACGCGGCGCCTCAAGACTTGGCCGACGGCTGCGCTGTACTGCTGCGGGCCATGGTCAATGCCGCGCAAGGAGGCCTGAATTCAACACATAAGTGCAACGCTCACCCCTGTATGCACTTCGTACGGCGTCTTCCAGCCCAAGCGCTTGCGC